>JARIET010000065.1 GCA_031127185.1 Gemmatimonadota bacterium
TCAGCTCCTCGTCGAGGAACTTGAGAGCCAACTCAGCTGATTCGACGTTGTTGGCGAGCTTGCCGAACCCAGTCAGTCGCGCGTCCCTTCCCGCGGCCCATTCATGGTGCTCAGCTTCTAGCTCCTTGCAGATCGCCCCAAGGCGGACGCGAAGCGATCGGAGGTCGGTGCGGATTGCAAGAAACTCAGGCGTCACGGACGAGCTGATGTGGACCATCAGCGCCTCGCACCTCGCGCCACTATTTCAATGCCCATCGATGCAGCCGAGTGGCGTCAACACCTGTCGCCCCGCGCTCGCCCGTCTCACGGCCGCTTCGCTCGGCGCTTTTGGACTCTACGTCGATGCGCAGCTCTAGATCGAACGCCCGCGTGCCAGACGTTGCGATCAAGATGCCCTTCTCGAATGACTTCACCTTGAAGGAGTTCAGATACGTGAACAGATGCGGTGCGCCTAAGACGTTGTCATCGTCCTTCGTGACCAACTGCGCGAGTGACTCCGTGCATTCGCCCGTTTTTATGAAACATGTGATCTCCACGCTATTGACGGTGGACATCGAAAATTTGGAAACACTGTCGGCTGCCACCCATCGTCCGCGAGCGGATACAAAGGTTTGGGAATCTGAGAGCACCTGAAGCGGTAGCGACCGCGGCTGCTCTGTGCACCCGAGTGTACACACAAGCCCGGGTACCGCCAACCGGCTCTTAAGCCATTGAAGTTGCTTCACGGCAGACGCTCCGGGGGACAGATCGCGATCTCGCGCACCTAACGAGTATTAGACAGCCTTCTTAGGCTGCAAAGCCGCCTCAAACGCTGCGACAATTCGCTGTGTTTCCGCGTCATCATCTGAATATCCGCCGCTAAGTCCGTGTCCGCAAACGACGGTGACCGGATTCCGCCACGCCCGTCCGCGGTTAGACTGCGAGGCGCCGCTGCGTTTGCCTGCAGTAATCAGTTTCACGACCGGCTCAGCGCACAGATCCTACGGATTGATCACCACCACCCCCGCTGGAACATCAAGCGTCCACCGCATCCCCCTGAGCACCGCCCTCCCACCAGCAGATTGCAGCGCCACCGGCGCCGCGCCCACGCGCGCGACCAGGCTCACACCGGGAAACCCGAGCAACACGTGCCCGAATCGGCCAGTCACCGCGAGCGGTTCCGCGCGGACAGTCAGCGACCGCGCGCCAACATCAAAAGTCGGGTGAAGTAGGCCGAGCAGATCCAGCCCGATTCGCGCCGTGCGAACCGCCGGCACGAGCATCACCGGAACCGGCCCGAGCGTGACGCCGCCGATCGCGATCGTGCGCGCCACACCGAACGTCGTATCACCGCGCGCGCCTACGGCCGCTATCGCGCTGAAGATCTGCATAGACGACGGCAGCACGAGCCCTGTGGCCAGTGGCTGGATGTCCGCCTCGACCCGCTCGCCGCCAACGTTGATCGTGATGCGCCCGAGTCCGAACGCTTCATTGGGAGCCATCGGCACAGTAGCCGTCCGATCACCACCGGCCGCTGTACCCGCAGCCCGCGCCAACGCATCGCGCTCCACCTGCGACGCGCGACTGTGTTCGAGCGCCGCCGCACGATCGAACAATCCGGCCCATCTATAGATGTCGAACAACCGCGACTCAATGGCCGCGGAATCTCCGCCAAACTCGAGCGCCTCCTCCAAAAGCGTCGCGCCAACGAGGAACCTCCCGCGCGCCGCAAGAAACGACCCCAGCGCCCCGCGGGCCGAGGGCTCGCGTGGCGCCCGGCGCGAATTCTCGAACAGAATCCGCTCGGCCGCATCGAGCCGGCCAGCCGCAATCGCCAACTCGGCGGGATTCGGATCCACGCGCCGAGGTGCCTGCGCACCAAGCGTCGGCTCCGCTAACCCGATCGATGCGGCCAAACCTGTCAGCGCAACCGCACGACCACGTCGCGCCAAACCAGACGCCAGCGCGGTTGCCGCGGCAGACCGCAAACGCACCCTACCGCTCCGTGATCCTGGCGAGCAGCGCAACGTCAGGGTCAATGCGCAGCTGGGCGGGCCTCGCGCGCACTGCAGTTGCCACACGCAACGTGCTTTCCGCCTGCGAAGGCACGGCAAGCCGCACGCGCTTCAGCGCACCAGTGGCATCGGCGTACTCCACGGTGAGCGGGAATGCGAACGTCCCGTGCTTGCCCCCCTGCGCCACCTTCAAGGAGAGCGTACCCGTCGCGGCATCGTGGATCCACGTCGCGTCCACCTCGGCGAACCCGGGCCGCGTGAGCCACTGCGCAAAGAACGGCTTGAGATCGCGCCCGGACGAGGCTTCAAATTCCGCGCGCAGCTGATCGGAGAACGCCGTGCCGTGGCGGTACTTTGCCTGATAGGCGCGCGCGCCGCGCACAAAGGCGCTGTCGCCAATCTCCTCGCGCAACATATGCAGCACGAACCCGCCCTTCTGATAGCTGTTGGCGTTGAGCATCGCCATAAGGTTCGTTTCAATCGTATCAATCACCGGGCGATTCGCGACCACCGGTGCATTGAACACCGTGTTCCGGACTCCCGACATCTGTGCGCGAAACGCCGAATCGCCGCGTGACTTCTCCGTGTACATCGCGGCGAGGTAGGTCGCGAAACCTTCCGAAAGCCAGGCGTGCGACCACTCGTGCTCGGTCACCGCATCGCCAAACCACTGGTGCGCCACCTCGTGTGCGAGCAGCCCGTAGCTCACACCGGTGGTACGGAACGCGCGATCGGAATAGAAAATCGCGCCCGCGTTCTCCATTCCACCAAACCGCGTGAGGCTCTGTACGTGCGCGAGCTTGGCGTACGGAAAGGGCCCGAAAAGCCGACCGAAGAACGTCAGCACCGAGTCGGCTTCCCGGAAATCGCCCGGCAGGATACGCCGCTGCTCGGGCATCGTGTACACCATCTGCGGCACGCACGAACCGCCCGGGCCAAAACCACAGGCCGTATTGCCAAGCGGGTACTCCACCAGCGGAGCGGCCGCGATGACCATCAGGTACACGGGAATCGGATTCGGCTCACGCCACGTCGTACGCCGCATCACAATCGGCGCGCCCGCGTGACCGTCGGGATCTTCCTTCGCCGGAAGGACGGTCTCTTCGACCAGCGCGCCGTTGGCCACGACCTTCCGGTCCGATGGCGCAATCACGGTCCAGATCACCGTCGCCTTGTCCGACGGATGATCCACCGAAGGAATCCAGTGCCGACCGCGATTCGGCCAGTTGTCGCCGAAGCCGCGCCACCGCCCCGCACTGTCTGAGGAGATGATCAGCCCGTCCTTTACGGCCCCACCGTACGTCACGGTGACCTGCAGCGAGTCAGCCGCGCCGGCGATCGGGATGCGGAGAACACCACCCGTGTGCGCAAAGCTCACGTCACGCGCGCCGAGCGCCACCGACTTCACGCGAAGGTCGAGCAGGTCGAGCGCGAGCGTGTCCGCAGCCCCTCCCTTCGCGAGCCGCTTCATCGTGATCACCGCGACGCCGTCGATGGTCGAGCCGACGTCGGGGAGGGTGAGCGTCAGGTTGTAATCGAGAACATTGATGTGGCGCTGCTGGGCCTGGAGTGAGGTGACGCCAAGGATCAAGAACAACAGCGAGTGAGCGGTTAGCAGTTTGCGGTTCACGGGTACCGGTACTCGAAGGTTGAGGTCCGCCTCTGTTTGCCGCATACCGCCAACGGCATACAGCCCACCCGCGCTTGCAGTTACCTACCGACCGAGAATCCGGCCCAGTACTCCGCCGCCGCTGTCGCCGCCCACCGCCGCCTTCAGGTCGTCGGCGAACTCCAGCGTCGTCGCGTAACGGTCCTCGGGGGCGCGTGCCATGCCGCGGCCGAGCACCTTCTCCACCGCCTCGGGGAACTCCATGCCCGGCCGACGCTGGCGCAGCGGAATGGGATCAGCGCGCAGCCGCGCGATCATCATCTCCTGCTGGGTGCGACCCTCGAACGGCAACTTACCGGTCAACATCTCGTACATCATCAGCGTGAGCGAGTAGACGTCCGTGCGCGGATCGAGCGGCTTGCCGCGCAGCTGCTCGGGGCTCATGAACTCCGGCGTGCCCAGGATAATGCCGGTCGCCGTGAGCTTCTCCAGCTCGCCACCGGCCTTCCGTTCCTTCGCGAGCCCGAAATCCATCACCACGGCGTACTGCGTACCGTCGGGTTTCTTGCAGATCATGATGTTCTCAGGCTTCAAGTCGCGATGCACGATCTTGAGTTCGTGCGCCACGTTCAGCCCTTCGCAGATCTGCACAATCCATTCCACGGCCTGCGCCAGCGGAATCACGCCGAGCCGGTGATTCACGTCGGCGAGGATGTCGCCCTCAACGTACGGCATCACCACATACACGAGTCCATCTTCCGTCTCGCCCAGCCGCACGATGTTGCAGACGTTCGGGTGCGCCAGCCGGATGCCGAGCGACGCCTCGCGGCGCAGGCGCGCCATCGAGTTCTCGTCCTTGGACAGCGCGGGAGAAAGAATCTTGATCGCGTAGCGCTCGTTCGTGCTCACATCGTGCGCGAGGTAAACGAAGCTCATCCCGCCTTCGCCCACCTTCTTCACGATCGCATACCGGCCGTCGAGCACCTGGCCGGCCATGTTCGAGTGGTTGATCACCGGCTTGGCGCCGGCCGGGCTGGTGTTCAGGCGCGGCGTGGTCGCGCGAGGGTCCGGTGGCGCCATCGGCGCCGCGCCAGGCCCGTGCGGCAGCAGGCGCCCGCCGTCCTTGGTGCAGAACTTGGCGTCGTCTGCGTAAATCGTGCCGCAGGTGGGGCAACGCGTGGCCATTAGAAACGGTTCAGGGTGCGGGGTTCAGCGCTCAGGGTCATGGCTCACTGACAGACACGATTGCGGCCTTCTGCTTTCGCGCGATACAACGCTTCGTCCGCGCGCGCAAACAGGTCGTCCACCGTATGCACTTCGCTGGTGGGATAACTCGCCACGCCAATGCTGGCCGTGAGCTTCACCCCGCCGTGCGCGGACACAAACGACGTGTTGGCAATGCGTTCGCGCATACGCTCGGCAAACTTCACCGCGCCAATCTGCGCCGTTTCGGGCAACACCACTACGAACTCTTCGCCGCCATACCGGGCCACAAAGTCGACGCTTCGCACCGACTCGGAGAGCAGATTGGCAATCTCGCGGAGCACGTCGTCGCCCACGAGGTGGCCCTGCGAGTCGTTCACTTTCTTGAAGTGGTCCAGATCCACCATCATCATCGACAGCACGGCGTCGTACCGGCGCGCGCGATCCATCTCGCTCACCAGCCGCACGGTGAGCGCGCGGCGATTCAGCGTCTGCGTCAGTGGATCCGTGTGCGCCAGCACCTCGAGCCGCGTATTCTCAGCGCGCGTGGTCTCGAGCAGCTGCGCGCGGACAATCGCCGCGACGGCCGCCTTCACCACCGTGTCGGCGAACGCGACATCCTCCTGCGTCAGCGCTGGCTCGTTGGCCATGCGCCGCAGGAAAAACACACCCGCCTGCTCGCCGTCGCCAAGGGAGAACGGAAGGACGATCACGGACCGGATTGGCACCTGGGTTCCCCGCGCCTTCCACTCCAGCCGGATGTTTGCGTGGAGCGGACTGTTTTGCAAATCTTCAACAAGCACCGACTCGCCCGTTTCCAGCGCCTTGCGGATCTCGGGATAGCGATCAAGATGGATCTCAAAGTGGCGCAGCGCGGGATCGTCAAACGCCGTGGCGACAATACCGACCGCATCACCCGGCTTGGCGAGAATCACCGAGCAGCGTGAGAGGCTGAGCGCACGCGCCACACGCCGCGCGAGGATGTGGTAGATCTCGTCGCTCGCGAGGTCGCCCGTGACCTCGTGAAGGATGTCCACGACCTTCTTGCGACTTTCGGCATCGTCGCGCGCGCGGCGCAGCTCATCTTCCGCGTCGCGCAGGGCATCGCGCGTGCTGGACAGCGCGCGGTGCATCCGCAGCTGCGCTTGCACGCGCGCGATGAGCTCCCGCGGCCTGAATGGCTTGCGGATGAAGTCGGCCGCGCCCAAGCCGAACGTCTTCTCCGTCATCTCATCCGGCGAAAGCGACGACACCATCAACACCGGAATGTCGCGCCAGCGGTGATCGCTCTTGAGTTCCTGCAGCACCTGCACGCCGTCGGCGCCGGGCATGATCACGTCGAGCAGCAGCAGGTCCGGTGTCGCATGGCCGAGCTCGCGCATCAGCGAATCGCGGCCGTCAGCGGCCGAGACCTCGAACCCCGAATCGCGCAGCACGCCCGACAGCGATTCGAGGATGCTCGGATCGTCGTCGGCGATCAGGATGTGCGCGTTAGGCATGCGTATCACCTGCGCTGCCTTCTGCCAGGAGAGCCTGCAAGCCGTCGAACTCGGTATTGCCGCCCGAGAGCACGCACACCACCGGCCCCGAGAGTTGCACCGTGCCGCCGGTCAGGGCCGCGATCGTGATCGCGCCGCTGGGCTCAGCGACGAGCTTCTGCCTGTCGAGGAGAAAACGCACCGCACCGGGCAGCGCCGCGTCGTCAACCGTCACGACGTCATCGACAAAGGCCTGATGATGCTCAAAGGTCAGGTTGCCCACACGCACCGCGAGAAGGCCGTCCGCAAGGCCGCTGGGGTTCGGCGGAATCGTCACCGGCTCACCCGCCGCTCGCGCGGTGCTGAGTTTGGGAGAGCCGGACGGCTCAACGCCCACCACGCGCGCGGCCGGCGAACTCAGTTTCACCGCTGCAGACACGCCTGCGGAGAGCCCGCCGCCGCCAACCTGCACGAGCACCGTGTACGCCTCGACTCCAAGCGCCGCAAAATCCTCGGCGATCTCCAGGCCGGCAGTTCCCTGCCCGGCGATGATGTCCAGATGATCATACGGCGGCACCAGCGTCGCGCCTTCGTCCGCAACGATCTCCTGCGCCCTGTCCATTCGTTCGGAGGTGGTCGTGCCCGCGAACAGCACGCGCGCGCCCAGACGTTCCGCACCGGCGACCTTGGCACGCGGCGCGGTCGTCGGCATCACGATCGTGGCCTGCACAGCGAAGATCTGCGCGGCCAGCGCTACGGCCTGACCGTGATTGCCCGATGATGGCGCCACGAGACCGCGCGTACGCTGGTCCGGCGTGAGTCGCGAAATGAGAGTGTACGCGCCGCGGAACTTGAACGCGCCCGCACGCTGCAGCATTTCGGGCTTGAGATATACCGGAACGCCGACCTGCGCCTCGAGATCGAACGACCGCAACAACGGTGTACGCACGGCCACCGGCCGCAATGCAGATGCGGCACGGCGAATGTCCTCGAGCGACACGATTGTGGTGGTGGCGGCTGTCGTCATCGGGCCCCGAGATCACCCCGCGAGCCGGCAGGCGCCGGTTGACGGGATCCAACTATAGAGTCCCTAAAAAGGTACCCCGACCCCGGGCGGGACCGCCAGTGGACGCCTCCGGCGCCCCCACCCCATCACGAGGGCCGGCAAGACCAGCATTGCCCCCAGTGTCCCCGCGATGGTCCCCCCGGCGGTGGCGAGCGCAATGGCGCCAAATAGGGTCGTGGCCGAGGTGCCCCAGGCGAGGGGAACCAGGCTGGCCATGGTAGTCAGGGTGACGAGGACGATCATCCCCGAGCGGTCGAGGGCAGCGCGGAGTACCTCGCCCCCGCGGAGACCGCGGACTGCATACCCGTCGGCGCTCCGTTGCCGCCGTTTTGCAATGGCCGCATCGACCAGCAGCAGCACCTGATTCACCGCGAGCCCGATCACGAGAATCACGCCCACCGCCGCCTCGCGCGTGAACGCCGCACCTGTTGCCCAGAACGCCCCCATCACGCCGCCAAGCGCAATCGGGAGCGTCAGGAACACCATCAATGTCGCCCATGTCGAGTCGTACACCAGCGCCACGGCCAGAAAGACCAGCGCCATGCCGATGCCGAATACCAGCCAGAGCCCCTTCTCGGAATCGTCACTGATGTAGCCACTGGCGTTCACATCCTCGACGGCGAATCCGACGGGCACCGAAATACTCTCGAGGAACGCCTGGTGCGTGCGATCGCCAAGTTTGGTGGGACCTCGGAACTCATAGGCGACGATGCGGATGTACTGTTGGTCCTCGCGCGTAATGACGCCCGGCACCTCGCGTTGGCCAACAGCCGCGAGATCGCCGATCTTCACGGGGCTGCCCGCGCTCGTCGGTACGATCGCCGCCGAGAGTTCGTCCATGCTGCGTTCGCGCGCACCGCGGGCTTTGACGGTGACGGGAATCTCCTCATCGCCGATATCGAGCCGCGTGGCACCAGCCTGACCGCGAATCTCCCGCTGCACGGCGTCGCGCAGGTCCGTTGACGTCAGCCGATACCGCGCGAGTGCGTCACGGTTCGGGTCGAGTGTCACCGCGAACGCGCGATCGGATCCAAAGAACGAGCCCGCATTCACATTCACGTTGCGAACGCGCGTGATCTTCTCGAGCCTGTCCTTGAGATCCACGGCGACCGCGGTGACACCGTCGTACGAGTAGCCCTTCACACGAATACGGTAGTTGCCGCTCGACACGCTCCCGAAGCCCGACCCGAACGCCGGCCCCTGCCCCGTCACGCTCACATTGGCGCCGCCGATGAACACGGCGCGCTGGGTGAGATCTTCCTGCATCTGCAATGGCATCGCCGTGCGTCCACCCTCTACCGTGTACAGCACGCGCATCGAGGCGTTGGCAATGCCATTCGATTGCGTGACCACATCCTGCACGCCGTCCGAGCCCACCGCGATCGCCTCCATCTCGCGCATCGCGCGATCGAGTGCCTCGGGGTCCGAGCCGCGCGGGAAACCGAGATTCACATTCACGGTGGTACGGTTCTGCCCGCCAAATCCGCCAAAAGCGAACCGGCGCACTTTTGTGGAGAATCCCCAGGTGAGTGCGCCGAGCGCAGCCGCCGTCACCAGAAGCGTAGCCCAGCGCCAGCGCAGCGTGCGCTTCACGAGCGCAGAGTAGAATTTCCGGCCGCGTGTCCACCGCGCCGCGTGCCCGTGCCCCGCGGCAAGCGCGGGCACCATCACCAATGAAGCGACCACCGACCACGCCATCGCCATCACGAAGGCGCTGGCAAAGGGCACAAATGCCGCGCGCGCGTCGCCCTGCAAATAGAGAAACGGAAAGAGCACGACCGCTGTGGTCAGCGTGGCGCCGATCACCGCGGGCGTCATTTGGCGTCCCGCACGAGCCCGGCCCTCCTCGGTGTCCGGCTCCTCGCGCAAGCGCTCCACCACGATGATGCCGTTCTGGACGAGGATACCAATGCCCATCCCCAGTCCGGCGAGCGTCAGCATGTTCGCCGGGATTTCCAGCAGATAGAGCCCCAGCGCGGTGCCGGCGATGGACACGGCTGCGGTGCCCATCACCAGCGCCACGGCCCGCGCATTGCGCGTGGCGATGATGATGACCAACATCACGGCGCCGAACGCGATCGCGCCCCGCGTGACCAGATCCTTCAACTCCCGCGCCAGCTCGGTGCTGTCGTCGTTCACCACGTTGAACTTCACGGCCGGTGGCAGCAATGGCGCGAGCGAATCGAGGGTGGCCCGCACCAGCGTGGCGGTCTTGATCGCGTCGGCTTGCGCCGAGCGCGAGACGTCGAAGGCCAGCGCCGGATTGCCATTGATCCGGAAGAACATCCCGCGCCCGTCTTCTTCCGCCCGCACGGTCGCGATGGTGCCAAGCCGGAAGATCTTCCCGCCGCGTCCACGAATCGGCAGCCCCTCGAGTTCTTCGAGCGCGTCGGGTTGGTCACGGAGCACCACCGCTCGCCGTGACGCTCCGAACTTCTCCTCGCCGAGCGCCACCACTTGCCGCGATTCGGCCAACGCAGCACCGAGTTGTCCGGGTGATATGCCAAGCTGCCGCAACAGCGTGGGGTCGTACTGCACACTCGCGCCGAACTCGGTGCCCCCGCGCGTGCTCGTTCCTCCCACACCAGGCACCGCGTTCACGCGCGGGCTCACCTGCTCCGTCGCGATCTTCTGCAGGGCGCCGGCCGTGTATGGGCCCGTCATGGTCACGCGAAGGAGTGGCGCCTCCTGCAGGTCTTCGGGGACGAAATTCGAGACCCGTGGCGCCCCGGCACCAATCGGAAACTCGGGACGCAGAATCTCCAGTCGCTCAAGAATCGCGAGCCGGGTGATCTGCGGGTCGATATTCGGTTGAAGCTCGATCGTCAGCGATGCCGAACCTTCGCTGGACCGGCTGTTCACCCGCTTCACTCCGCGTACGCTCTGCACCGCCGCTTCAACCGGCGAAGTCAGATACGTCTCCATCAACTCGGCCGAGGCGCTCGTCCAGCTGAGCATCACCTGCAGGCGCGGAAGCTCGACGGTGGTCTTGGTAGCCAGCGAGAGGCGCGTGAACGCGACGCTGCCCGAAAGGACGATCGTAGTGACCGCCGCCCAGACAACCGCGGGCCGGGAGACCGCCCAGCGGATCATCGCTACTCCATTCCCTTGCGGCGTTCCATCAACTCATAGACCACTGGCAGTACGAAGAAGGTTGCCGCCAACGCGGTCACCGACCCGCCAATGACGCCGGCAGCCAGCGGTTGATAGAGTGCGCCGCCCGAGCCCCAGCCAAAGATCAGCGGCAACACGCCCGTAATCGTCGTAATCGACGTCATGGCAATCGCGCGCAGGCGAATACGTCCGCCCCGCAGGATCGAATCGCGCAGCGAGAAGCCGTTTTCGCGGTACCGACGGATGGCATCCAACTTCACGACGGCCTCGTTGTCGGCCATGCCGATCATCACCACGATGCCGATCATCGCCACTGCGTTTATGCTCTGCCCCGTGAGGAAAAGGAAGAGGATGCCGCCAACCGCGGCCAGCGGCACGGTGAGCATCACCACAAACGGAATGGTGAATGACGAAAACTCACCGGCGAGCACGAGGAACATGAGCGCCGCGGAGAGCAGTGCGACGAGCGAGAGCTGCTCGGTGGTACGGCGCTGCTCCGCATTGGCACCCGTGATCTGCGCCGACACGCCGGCCGGCAGGGCCAGCGTGGCCACGGCTTCGCGCACGTCGACATCGGCGCGCTCGGTGCCACCCTCGGCGATCAACCCTTCGACCACACTCACCGGGCGCTGGCCCACGCGCACCACTTCGATGGGCGCGCGGGTCTCCTTCACGGTGACGAGCTGCGACACGGGTACGCCGTTAATCGGCGTGGCCAGCGCAGACTCCAGATCTTCGTTCGCCGCGCCGGCGAAGCGCACGGTGATTGGCGTGCGGCGGTCGGTCTCGCGAAGTTCACTCGCGCGCACTCCGCCTAGCGCGCCCTGCAGCGCCCTCGTGATCTGCGCGATGGAGATGCCGCGCTCCGCGATGCGCTCACGCT
>JARIET010000066.1 GCA_031127185.1 Gemmatimonadota bacterium
GTGCACGACATCACGGTGGCGTGTCGCGCGGCTCACGTCGCCTCCGCCGAAGCCCATGGGCGCTCAGGTGCGGTTGAGGCGGACCGTGTGTCGCTGGAGGCGATTCGCGACCACCTGGTGGTCGTGGCGCTCCCGCGTCTGGCCGCTGCTGGTGCGGTTGCGCCTGTGGATGAGACGCCAGGAACGACGGCCGAGGCATGGCGCATCACACCGGAAGTGTGGAACCTGGTGAGCGTCAACCGAGCCGACGCCGTTGCGCAACTGCGACTGACCAACGAACACGCCGCTGCGCGCCGCGCAGCCATGCCTCGGGTTGACGGTGAGAGCGTACTCCGCGCACAGGGCCTCGTAAAAGTGTACCGGAAGCGACATGTGGTGAACGATGTGGCGCTCGAGGTGCGTCAAGGCGAGATCGTGGCGCTCCTCGGCCCCAATGGCGCCGGGAAGACCACCACGTTCTACATGATCGTCGGCCTGATACCGCCGAATGCCGGTTCGATCCACTTCGACAACGACGACATCACGCGTATGCCGATGTACAAGCGTGCGCGTCGCGGAGTCGGGTACCTCGCCCAGGAACCGTCCGTCTTTCGGAAACTGACGGTCGAAGAGAACATTCTCGCCATCCTGGAGACGCTTGCATTGCCCGTGGCCGAGCGCGAACGGCAACTCGAGTCACTGCTCGACGAACTTGGCATCAAGCACCTGCGGAACAACAAGGCGTATTCGCTTTCTGGTGGTGAGCGTCGGCGACTCGAAATCACCCGGGCGCTCGTCACACAGCCGCGGTTCATGCTGCTCGACGAACCGTTCGCCGGCGTGGATCCCATCGCCGTACACGACATCCAGCAGATCGTCGCCGCGTTGAAACATCGCGGTATCGGCGTGCTGATCACCGATCACAACGTTGAGCAGACCCTTGATATCGTCGACCGCGCGTACATCATCTTCGACGGAAGGGTCCGCGTTTCCGGGACCGTGCGCGAACTGGTGTTCAACGACACGGTCGCGCGCGATTATCTCGGGCCCACGCTGGCAGCACGGCTTCGCGCGCGATTCCTGGCTGAACATGGGTCGTCGGGATGAAGACCGGCCTCAGCCAGTCCGTCAGGCTCGGACAGGAGCTGAAGGTCAACCCTCGCCTGTACCAGGCGATGGACATGCTGTACATGCCGCTGCTGGATCTGCAGCAGCACCTCAAGCAGGAGCTGCTGGTCAATCCTTTTCTCGAGCTCTCTGAGGAAGAGGATGACGAAGTAGCGTCCGATGCGGATGCGGACAACGAGGACGACGATGCCGACGCGGAGAACGCGGAGGCCCTGAATGAAGAGGTCGCCGCTGATCGGGACTCCGCGAGTGACGAGGACGAGAGTGCCGAGGTGCGCGACACCGACGACCAGAACGAGATCGAGCAGAATCAACCGGACTTGACCGACTCCGTCGTATCCACCGACGACACCCCCGCGCCGGGCGAGGAAGCGCTCGACAAGTGGGACGAGATCCTCCAGGACGGATTTGAGCCGGAGGGCGCCACCACGGCGGAGAACGAGGAGCGCGAACACTTTGAGCGCGTCCCTGTCGCCACGCGCGATCTCGCAGACCACCTCCGCGATCAGCTCCACCTGCTGGACTTGAACGCGCGCCAGATGCTTCTCGCCGACGAGTTCATCGGCAATATCGCGGCCGACGGCTACCTCACGGCGACGCTGGAGGAAATCCGGAAGGGTATCAACGACCTGATTGTTGCGGCCGCCGAACATGAGGGGCTGGATGAGGCCACGTTGCCGCTGTACACCGCGGAGGAGGTCGCCGCGATGCTGGCTACCGTGCAGGCGCTCGACCCACCCGGCATTGGTGCACGCGATCTCCGGGAGTGCCTGCTCCTGCAACTGGGCGACGACGCGCGATCGGATTCGCTGGCAGCACGGCTCGTCCGGGATCACTTCGACGAACTGATCGCGCACCGATGGGGGGAAGTGGCTCGCGCTCTTGGTGTCACGCCTGGCGAAGTGCAGGCGGCCGCCGACCAGGTTGCCAAGTTGAACCCGAAGCCGGGCCTCGCCAAGTCGACGGAGCCCGACAACTACGTCGTGCCCGACCTCGTCGTGGAGAAGGTGGACGGTGAGTACCTCGTCTTCACCAACGACGGCAATCTTCCGCGCCTGCGCCTGAGTCGGTCATATGAGGACCTTGCCCGCAACCGCAAGTCACTCGACGCTGAACACAAGGAGTTCATTGCCAACAAGCTGAATGCGGCACAATGGCTGATTCAGGCGATCGAACAGCGCCGCCAAACGATGCTCAAGGTGATGCACTTCATCGTCAATCGGCAGCGGGAGTTCTTTGACAAGGGCATCCAGTTCCTCAAGCCGCTGACGCTGCGCGAAGTGGCCGACGCAATTGGCATGCACGAGAGCACCGTGAGTCGCGTGACCAATGACAAGTACGCGCAGACGCCACGCGGTGTGTTGCCGCTGAAGTTCTTTTTCTCGAGCGGACTCGCGACCATCGACGGCGACGACGTCTCAGCGCGCGGCATCAAGGCCACCATCGAGAAGCTGGTCAAGGACGAGGACGATAAGAATCCGCTCACGGATCAATCCATCGTTGACATCCTCGGCGGGCAGGGCATTCAGATCGCGCGGCGCACCGTGGCCAAGTATCGTGACCAGCTTGGTGTGCTGCCGGCCCGCATGCGGAAGCGGGTATGACCACCAGCAATCCAGTCGGAGCGACCAACGTGCAAGAACGTACGCAATCCGTCGATGTATCCGTGCTCGTGCCGGCGCGCGATGAGGCCGAGAACCTGGCCGAGTTTGTCCGTCTGTGCGGCGAGACCTTTGCGCACACCGCCGAGCGCTACGAAGTCATTGTGGTGGACGACGGTTCGCGCGATGCGACACCCCGGCTGCTCGAGGAACTCAAGAAGACGTATCCGTTCCTGAGGAGCGTACGGCATCGGAGCGCACGCGGCATCGCAGATGCACTGCGCACCGGGTACCTCGCTGCGGCCGGCGACGTCTTGGTGTTCTACCCGGCTGACCTCCAGTTCAAGCCCGAGGACATCCCACGACTCACCGCTCCCGTGCTCGCGGGGGCCTCCGACATGGTCACCGGCCGGAAGGAGGGGCAGTACGAGAAGGCCTTTGTGTCGCGCATCTACAACGGGCTGTCGCGGCTGCTGTTCGATATTCCCGTGCGCGACCTGAACAATGTGAAGGCGTACCGTCGCGAGATCATGGATTCACAACCCGTGCGGCCTGACTGGCATCGGTACATGATTGTCATTGCGGCGGCCCAGGGGTTTTCCGTGAGTGAGATCCCGGTGCCGCTGCACCCGCGGCAAGCGGGGAAGTCGAAGTTCGGGCTGTCGCGCATCCCCATCGGCGTGCTGGACATGTTCGCGGTCTGGTTTGAGCTACGCATCAGCCTGAAGCCACTGCTTGCGTTCGGGCTCATTGGCGCCGCCCTCTTCTTCATGGCGGCTATCAGTGGCGTCCTGTTGCTCACCACCGACCTTGGCACGCGTCCGCTCTGGACCGTGATTGAGACTGCGCTGATTCTTGGGTCGGTGTTTTTCGCCACGGGACTGCTGGGTGAACAGATTGCCACTCTGCGTGCCGAGCAGCGCGAGTTGCGTCGCCGGCTCGATGAAGCGAGCAGTGTGACCAAGCGCGGGGCCTGAGGCCTCGCGCCTCACACGATGCGCGTTCTGTTCCTAACGCATTCGTATCCGCGGTTCGCGGGTGACGTTGCCGGCGGATTCATCCTGCGTTTGGCGACTGCATTGCAGGCAACCGGGACGGAGGTCCGGGTCCTCGCGCCGGCCGGTCCGGGGTTGGCGCCGCGCGATGACGTTGGCGGGATCCCGCTGACGCGGTTCCGCTATGCGCCCGCGACGTGGGAAACGCTGGCCTACGAAGGGACAATGGCCGAGCAGGTGCGGGCATCGTGGCACGCCAAGGTAGCCCTCGGCGGAATGTTCCTCGGCATGCGGTCTGCCACGCATGCAGCTATCCGCGCATTTCGTCCCGACGTGATCCACGCACACTGGTGGTTCCCCAGCGGACTCGCGCTGCGGTTTACGCGTTGTGCTGGGCCGCTCGTGGTCACGCTTCACGGGAGCGACGTGCGATTGGCCGTGCGCTCCGCGCGGGCGCAGTTGGCCTTCCGGACGGTGGCCCGCCGGGCGAGGGTCGTAACGGCAGTGAGCCGCTGGCTGGCGACGACTGCCGATGCGTTCGGTTCCGGACGATCGGTCCGCGTGGCACCCATGCCGGTGGACGTGGATCTCTTCCCATTCCATGCTGGCCGCCGCGAACGTCGTGTGCTGTTGGTCGGGCGGCTGAATGCCCAGAAGGGAGTCGCGGACCTGCTTGATGCGCTCGCGCTCGTCGCGCCAGACGTGGGGCTCGACGTGGTGGGCGATGGTCCTGACGCTGCGGCTCTCGCGGCACGGGCGGAAACGTTGGGTCTGGCCCAGCGCGTACGCTGGCTCGGTGCGGTTCCGCAGGCTGAGCTCGGGCCCCTGTATCGTGCGGCAGCGGCCGTCGTCATTCCCTCACGCGACGAAGGTCTCGGGTTGGTGGCCGTGGAAGCGCAGCTTTCTGGTGCCCCCGTCATTGCGTATCGCTCCGGTGGCCTGACCGACGTCGTGAACGATCTGACTGGGACGTTGGTCGCGCCGGGGGATTTTCCTGCGCTCGCCGCCGCAATTATGGAAACCGTGAACCGTTCATCATCTGCGCTCGGCAACCATTCGGGCAGTGCGCAGGCACGTGAAAACATGCTGGCGCGTTTTTCGCCGGCGGCTGCGGCCGGCGCGTATGCGGCGATCTACCGGGAGATCACCGGCCAATGACGCCGCGTGCATGGCGGGCATTTCAGTGGATCGCCATCACGGCGGTGCTGGTATTTGTCGGTCTTCGCGTCCAGGAACAGTGGGCAGAACTCAGCGTATTCCCGTTTCCCGATTCGCTCAACTGGCCGTTCCTCGGTGCGTCCGCAGCCTGCGTGGCGACCAGCTACGCAGTGCTGATCTGGACCTGGCAGCGCACGGTGCTGGCATGGGGCGAGCGGCTGGCATTCGGCGCGGCGGCGCGAATCTGGTTTGTGTCCAACCTTGGGCGATACATCCCCGGAAAAGTGTGGCAAATCGGCGCGATGGGCGTTATGGCGCAGCAGGAAGGCGTCTCGCCGGTTGCGGCGGTGGGGTCATCGCTGGTCATCTCGTTGATCAACGTGCTGACCGGAATCGCAGTGGCCGTCGTCTGCGGGGCAGGGGATTTGGGCGCCCCGCGCTGGGCGTACGTCGGCATCGGTATCTCGACTGCCCTGGTCGTGGGCGCTCCGTGGCTATTGCCAGTCCTTGCCAAGGCCGCCACCACCATCTTGCGTCGGCCAATCGAGCTTCCGCGCCTTCCGTTGTCGGCCATCTGGATCGCCGCTGCCGGCTGCACCGTGGCATGGCTGCTCTACGGCATCGCATTCTGCTTCCTCCATGCCGCAGTTCTGGGTGAGCCAACTGGCGACGTGCTGCGTTCTACGGCAGCTTTCACCGGCTCGTATATCGCCGGGTTCCTGTTCCTGCTGGCGCCGGGCGGCATTGGCGTCCGTGAGGATGTACTGTATCGGCTGATGGGGCAGCTCGGGCTGGCGACGGGCGGCGCGGCGTGGATAGTGGTCTTTGCGTCGCGCGTCTGGCTTACGCTGATCGAGGTGACGCCCGGACTCCTCCTGCTGCTGCTGCATCGCGGCCGATCCAAACCTTTGACCACGCAGACGTGATGACGCAGTCGGACCCGCCGCGACCCCTCGCCTCGACGTTTACGCCGCGCTTCCCGGCGGCCTGGGCCGCGTTGACGTACGTCCTTTGCGCGTTGACACTCGCGTGGCCCGCCTTGCTGGGGCGTGGACTGTACGATGAGAGCAGTGATCAGTTCCGCGCCGGCGTGGCTTTTCGGCAGTTCGCTGCGGATTACTTCCGTGAGAACGGCGGATTCCCCCTCTGGAATCCCTTTTTGCAGGGCGGAATGCCATTTGTGGGTGCGATGCACGGCGACACGTTTTACCCGACGTTCCTCCTTCGGCTCATCATGCCGGTGGACGTCGCGATCCAATGGGGGATGATCGGCCATTTCGTGCTCTGCGGCATGGCAACCTATTGGTTCCTGCGGGTCGGCCCCCGACTCAGTTTTGCCCCGGCACTGATCGGCGGCGTGGCCTACATGATGACGGGATTCGTGTCCTCGCAGATCTCGCCCGGGCACGACGGCAAGCTATTTGTGAACGCCCTTTTCCCAGTGATCCTGGTCGTGTTGTGCTGGGCGGTTCGTGACGGCAAGCAGTGGGCGTTCGGTCTGCTGGCCGTCGTGGTCGGGCTGATGCTGCTCACGCCACATCCGCAGCTGTTCGAGCAGGCAATGGTCGCGGCGGGAATTTGGGGCGCATATCTCGCTTTTGGCGGCATGGGAAGCGAAAAGCTCAGCCGATCAGTGGCGCTCCAGCGACTGGGGTTCGCACTTGGCGCCGTGGCCGTCGGTACTGCGATCAGCGCCATCCAGTACATGCCGGCCGCCGAGTTCACGCCCTGGTCGCCACGCGCGGACGGTCTCGGGTGGGAGCGTGCCACGAGCTATTCATTTCCGATTGAGGAGCTGGTCAATCTCTATCTGCCCGAGTTTTCCGGAATCCTGCCGAACTACTGGGGCCGCAACTTCATTCATTTCCACAGTGAGTACGCCGGCGTCGCGGTGTTAATGCTTGCCGGTGCGGCGTTCGGCGCAACGTTGACAGCGGCCACCAAGCGGTTCGTCTGGTGCTGGATCGGCATCGGGACGATGGCGCTGCTCTGGTCCCTCGGCGGGCACACACCGTTCTTCAAGCTCGTATACGCGATTGTGCCGATGGTGAAGTACATGCGCGCGCCGAGCACGATGTTCTTTGTTGTGGCGTTTGCCATCGCCATTCTGGCCGCGGTCGGCGCACAACGCATTCTCGACAAGGGCGTATCGCGCCGGTACCTCGTTGGCTGGCTCGCATTTGCCGGTGCGATGACCGTGCTGGCAGTGACCGGGACACTTTCCAACATCGCCGATGCTCTTGTGGTCGACGAGCGGCTCATCCCGCGAATTGCAGCTGGGGCGACTGACCTCAAGCTTGGTGCCCTGCGTTCATTCGTGTTCGTGGCCGGCACGGCCGGCCTGCTGTTCGCGCTGAGTAATCGGAAGATCGCCGCCTGGCAGGCGACCGCCGCGATTGCGGCGCTCTGCGCGCTGGATCTTTGGACAGTAGAGCGGCAATACTGGCGGTGGGGCGCGCCGGGGAAAGAGATCTTCGCGTCGGATCCGGCGATCGAGTTCCTGAAGAAGCAGGCTGAACCCGTTCGTGTGTTGTCCTTTGAGGATCCATCGAAGCCCGTCGGTGCCAATGATCCATACCTGAACTGGGATGGATTGATGGCACACGGGGTCAGACAGACGTTCGGGTACCACGGAAATCAGATTGGGCGTTATCAGGTGTTCCAGCCCCAGGAGATGTGGCTCAACCCAACCATGCATTCGCTGACGAACACGAAGTTCGTGATGGTGAACAACGATTCGCTCGGGTTGCCGGGCCTCACTCGGGTGTTCGGGCCAACCCGGAACTCGGTGGGCACGGATGTGTCCATCTATGAGGTGGCGGGCGCCAATCCGTTCGCCTGGGTGGCACCGGCCATCGCCAAGTATCCGGATGACCAACTCGCGCAGCAGTTGCGTACGCCAAACTTCCCGTCGCAGGCCATCGCCCTCATCGATCCCGCATCGTCCACGCCTGCAGTGACATTGACGGCGATCCCGACGCCGCTCGCTCTGAAAGTGACAACCACCAAGTACCAAGCCGGTCGGATTTCGCTCACGTTGAGCGAACCGGCGCCTGCAGGATCGGCGCTCGTCGTCTCTGAAAACTTCTATCCTGGCTGGCAGGCTACGGTAGATGGCAAGCCGGTCGCCACCGAGCGCACCAACTATGTGTTTATTGGCGTGCCGCTGCCCGCCGGAGCGAAAGCCGTTGACCTGACCTTCACCAGTGCGTCGTATGAGCGCGGGAAGGCGATCACACTGGCCGCAATCGCCATGTCGTTGATCTGGATGGGAGCTGGATTGGTCGTCGACCGACGCCGGGGCACGGTTGCGGCCCGAGCGGTGAGTTGATGGCGAACGACCGCGCACTTGTCATCATCCCGACGTATAACGAGCGGGAGAATGCCCGAAACGTTGTCTACTCGGTGCTCGGGAGCGATGCGCGAGCCGATGTGCTCATTGTCGATGACAACTCACCAGACGGTACCGGTGACATCGTGGCGGCAATCGAAAAGGAGAACCCCCGCGTCCACCTTCTGCGCCGTGCGGGGAAGCTTGGGCTCGGCACGGCATACCGTGATGGGTTTCGGTGGGCGCTGGAGCGGGATTACGAATATGTCATGGAAATGGACGCGGATTTTTCGCACGATCCGGCGCATATCCCCAAGTTTTTGGATGCGGCCCAGAAGGCCGACTTCGTGATTGGCTCGCGCTACCTCGACGGCAATGTCACGGTCGTGGACTGGCCCATCCGTCGACTCTTGCTCAGTTATTTCGCGAGCGTGTATGCGCGAATGGTCACGGGGCTGCACATCTGGGACATGACCGCCGGCTTCAAGTGCTTCCATCGCAAGGTGCTGGCCGCGATTGACCTGAATGATGTGCGCTCCAACGGCTATGCGTTCCAGATCGAGATGAACTTCCGCGCCCACAGGAAAGGCTTTTCCTGGACTGAGATTCCGATCGTGTTCACCGACCGCACCCACGGGACGAGCAAAATGCACGGGGGCATTGTGCGAGAAGCCGTGCTGATGGTCTGGCGCCTCCGGTTCTGGGCGCTGACCGGGCGGCTTTAGGCGTGACGGCGGTGAAGGGGCGTCGGTTCTGGAAGATGAGCGGATCGGGGAACGACTTCGTGTTCTTCGATGGCCGCACCGACTCCGTACAGGGGCTCGATTTGCCTGACGCCATTCGGCGGATTTGTTCGCGAACGCGGGGCGTCGGGGCCGACGGAGTGGTCTTCCTCGAGGCGAGCGCGAGCGAGCCATTCGGCATCCGTTACTACAACAGCGACGGAAGCCGCGGGGAACTCTGTGGCAATGCGTCGCTGTGCACGTCGAGCCTTGCGGTGAAGCTCGGCCTGGTTGCGGAGGATGGGTTCCAGTTCAGTACCGACGTCGGATCCCTGAGGGCTCGGCTGGCATCCGGCGAGCCAGAGATCGACCTGCAGGCTCCGCGGGGGCTTCGGGCAAATGCCGGGATGGCGCTGGAAGCTGGCGAAGCCCGAATTGGCTTCGTTGATACCGGCGTTCCACATCTGGTCGTCCTGACGGCCGACGCGGATCAAGCGCCGGTGGTCCGCCGCGGGGCTGAACTGCGGCGCCATGCTTCGCTTCCGGCAGGCGCAAATGTCAACTTCTTATCGCCGGCCGGTGCGGAATGGAGAATGCGGACGTACGAACGTGGGGTTGAGGGCGAGACGTTGGCCTGTGGGACCGGGGCGGTAGCCTGTGCCGTCCTGCTGCGGGACTGGGGGCTAGCGACCGGGTACGCGACGCGGCTCCGGACATCTTCCGGACTGCTCCTCACGGTCACTATCGCTACCGGGGCCGACGGCGCGATCCGGCCATCCCTCAGGGGAGAGGGTCGCATTGTGTTTGAAGGCGAGCTGGTCGACCTCTAGTCGTTGTCCACAGGCATATGGATTAATACTTGACATAATACATATTATACGTATTAGCCGATCAAGGACAGTTAACAAGAAAACACGTTAGACAGCCATGCCTAACGTTTTTTCCCAACGGCACTTAGTAGTTAAGGAACTACAGGCCTGGCGTCGATCTCCCCGAGGCGTACCTTCGCCTCATTCTGCACCACTGATTCTGGGTTAGAGGCGAGCCGCTCCCATATCTTGCGGGCCTCCGCGTCCTTCCCTGAGGCGAGCAGCACGCGCGCTGCATCCGCCAGATGGATGTCCTTGTCGGCCGGAAACTCTGCGAACTCGGAGGCCTTTGTGTACTGCTCCGCGGCCTCGGCATACCGCTTGGAATCGGCATACCCGGAACCGATCATTTCTGCCAAACCCGCCCGAAACGGGCCAGGCGCCGACTTGGCAGCATCGGTCAGGAGCTTGATCCCTTCCTCATGCTTGCCTTCGCTGTAATGGATCTGGGCAAGCAGCATGGCGGCCTGACTGCTCGACGCCGTTCCACCGTACCGGGAAATGACGCTCCCGAGGTCGGTCTTGGCCTGTGCGGTGTTTCCCGAATAGAAGGCGCTCTGTCCTGTCATGAGCGCGGCCTCTGCCCGGGAGTTCTTGCGCTGGGCGGAGCTGCGCGAAAACGCCACGGCGGCAACGGCAACCAGCACCACGGCGGCGCCGATCATCAACGGCCGTGACCGCGAACTAACCCAATCCTTGAGTGCCTCCGCGTCCCACTCACTATCCGGGCGCGAGGCTGGTGACGATGTACCCATGTATGTGATCTCCTGAGACTGCGAAAAATAGCCGTATGGCGTCCGCGACGGCAGTTCTGCCACTGCCGCCTCTGCTCTCGCTGGGACGCCCGGCACATCCCCACTTTGTCCTGTAAAGTGCCCCCGGCCTGATTCGAACAGGCGACCTAGCGTTTAGGAAACGCTTGCTCTATCCACCTGAGCTACGGGGGCTGCTGTGGCACTGAACGCTATCCGGGGCCGTGCGCCGGAGGTAGTCCAGGCGCCCGACACTAGTAGACCAGGAGCGCCTCCGCACTTCCATCAGGTAGGCGGCCGCGCCCACGGAGGGCAGCCAACTCAATCAGAAAGCTACACCCAACAAGCTGCCCCCCAGCCCTGGACACGAGCGTACATGCCGCCGCTGCGGTTCCGCCTGTAGCCAGGACATCGTCCACGATCAGCACGCGGCTCTCCGATGAGAGCGCGTCGGCGTGCATTTCGAGGGCATCGGTTCCGTATTCCAATGCATAGTCTTCTCGGATGGAACGACTGGGGAGCTTCCCGGGCTTTCGCACGGGGACAAACCCCGCGCCCAAAATCGTCGCGACCGGCCCGCCGAGGATGAATCCACGGCTTTCGATGGCGACCACGTGCGTCACCCCGTCGCCGGAAAACGGTGCGGCGAGTGCACTGGCCACGTCATGAAAGAGCCGGGCGTCGGCCAGGAGCGGCGTTATGTCCTTGAATACGATCCCTGCTTTCGGAAAGTCCGGGACGTCCCGGATCACGGCTCGCGCCGCGGCGCGGAT
>JARIET010000067.1 GCA_031127185.1 Gemmatimonadota bacterium
ACCTGCTGCGATTGCACGCGGGGTCGGGGTCCGTGGAGGGTCTCACCACGCACATTGGTATTGCGGCTGACCTCTCCGACGAGGTCGCGCGCCTGCTTGCCGCCAAATCCGAGGTAGAGCGCGGGTTGGCCTTCCCGCGCGAAGTTGCTTCGACGCCCGCCTGAATTCCCACACCTCCCACCCGCATCACCACCATGAGAATCGCACGCCACGCCATCGCCATCGTCGCGTTCGCTGCCCAGGCCAACGCCCAGTCCCTTGCCGATCAGTATCGCGCCACGACTGATCGCATTGCCGCGGCTGCCTTGGCCGACAGCGCTGCGTGGAACCGCATCGCTGAACTGACGGACAGGTTTGGGCACAGGTTCAGCGGCTCGGAGAGTCTGGAGCAGGCCATCGACTGGATCATTGAGAAGATGAAAGCCGACGGCATGGCCAACGTCCGCGGTGAGCCGGTGATGGTACCTCGTTGGATTCGGGGTGAGGAGTCGGTGGAGATGATGACCCCGCGCGTGGCGAAACTGCCGATGCTGGGCCTCGGTGGCAGCGTGGCGACGCCCGCGGCGGGAATCACGGCGGAGGTGCTGGTGGTTTCTTCGTACGCCGATCTCACGGCCAAGGCCGCGCAGGCGCGCGGTAAGATCGTGCTCTTCAACGTGCCGTTCACGAACTACGGCGCCACGGTGGCGTACCGCCGAGACGGCGCCAGTGCAGCCGCGCGGGTTGGCGCGGTGGCCAGTCTCCTGCGCTCGGTGGGCCCCTACTCGATGCGCACGCCGCACACCGGCAACATGGCCTACGACTCGACGGTCGCCAAAATCCCGGCGGCCGCCATTTCCAGCGAAGACGCCGAGATGATTGCGCGCCTCGCGGCGCGCGGCGAGAAGGTCAGCGTGCGCCTCAAGATGTCCGCGCATTTCCTGCCCGATGTGCAGTCGCGCAACGTGATGGGCGAACTGCGCGGCCGTGAGTTTCCCGACGAGGTTGTGGTGATGGGCGGCCATATCGACTCGTGGGATGTGGGCCGCGGTGCCATGGACGATGCGGGCGGTGTGGTGGTTGCCTGGGAAGCGATCCGGATTCTCAAACGCCTGGGCCTCACGCCGCGGCGCACCATTCGTGTGGTGGGGTGGACCAATGAAGAGAACGGCATGCGCGGCGGCAACGCGTATCGCGACACGCACCGCGCTGCACTCGACAAGCACGTGCTGGCGGTTGAGTCGGACGGCGGGGTGTTCCGTCCGCTCGGGTTTGGCTTTACCGGCTCTGATGCAGCATTCGCGATCATGCAACAGATCGGCACGTTGATTGAGCGCGCGATCCCCGGGTCCGGGGCAATCACAAAAGGCGGTGGCGGAGCTGACATCGGGCCCATCATGGCGCTCGGCGTTCCCGGCGCCGGGTTGAACGTGGACGGGACGAAGTATTTCTGGTTCCATCATACTGACGCCGATACGGTGGAGCAGCTGGATCCCAGGGAGGTCGCGCAGTGCGCGGCCGCGATGGCGATCCTGGCGTATGTGGTGGCGGACCTACCGCAGCGGCTGCCGCGGTAGCGGTTGATTGCTGGTGCGGGCGCTACGCCCGCGCCGGGATCACTGTTTGTGCGAGCACGGCATCGAGCACGGCCGGGTGCGACCAGTACCCCGTGTGCCCCCCGTAACCAATGCAGGTGTCGAACGACTTGCCGTCGCTGCTGAGCCTACCGATGACGGTCGAGTTGTCGGCGAAGCGTTCATCGTCGGTGCCGCTGAACCAGAGGAAGCGGCCGATGTAGTCACCGCTCTTGTACAGGTTGATCCACTGGTCCACCCCCGCGCGGGCGGCGTTCACCTTGCCATCGTCCGTGTCGGCGTCAGAATCCTGGACCCAGGAGTACAGGTACGGAAAGGCGGTCGCGTAGAGATTTTGCAGTGGTGACCCCATGGTGATCAGCGAGACCCGAGGCCGCTTTTCCGCGATCGCCGGCGGTGCGGTTTCGCCTTGCGAGCGGAGCCGTTCCCGCAATCTCAGTGCGTCGGCGGCAACGACCGTACCCTGGCTGTGCGCGACGACCACAATGCGCGAATACCCGCTCGATTCCAGATGGCTGAGCAAGGAAAGCATGCGGTCGAGGAGGCGCGCGCGGGGTGTCCGGTCGTACGGGGCGACGCGCAGGTATATCTCGATGTCCGCGGCCAGCGCCAGAGCGGGCCGAAGCAGGGTGATAAGGGCGCTGAGTTGAGTGATGGCAACGATGCCGCCGGCACCGAACAAGAACGCGAAGAGCCATGCGTTGAGGTTGTGGGCAGCCGCGTGCACCGGATCGAAAAACAGCGCGAGGAACACGGGCGCGATGGCCAGCGCGGGGAAACCCATGATGACGAACGCGCGCGTCACTTCCCACCCAGTGCTGGCCCAGCGGCCGAGCTGGACGGAAGCGCCCCAAGGCTCGGCATGCGGGTTTGTGTCGGCACGCAACGCGGGCACCAACGTCCACAGGGTCGTCGCGCCAAGCAGGAGGACAAAGACGACCAGCGCGAGCAACTGCACCCCCGCCCACTCGTGCAGCATCTTCATGGTCTGCATGAGTGGAACCATTTGGTCCTCGAGCGCCGGCGTCTCCAGCCGCCGCCAGAAACCATCGGCCCACGACCGATTGGCCGCTGACGTCGAATCGAGAGTTGCGAGTTGGGTTCGCACGCGCGCCAGCGCGGAGTCCAATTCCGGGAAACGCTCGTTCGCGCCGGGTGCCCCGGCAGCCGCAATCGAATCCCAGCGCGCGATTGCCTGCAAATTGCCGGTTTCTTGCCTCTTCAGCTCGTGCCGGTCGAGCCAGCGATCTGCGAAGTCGCCGCCACTGAACTGTATGACCAGCGATTGAATGAGCAGGGCCGACACGATCGTGCCCGACGTGGTGACGACACTGGTCCATGTGGTCGTTGCGAGGTACCGCCGCGCCCCCCAACGCCCGACGCCGCGCAGCGTGACCAGAATCGCCACGGCCAGCGCGAGAAAGACAATCAGCAGGGCAGCACCCCACGCGACGACAAGGGCCTGACTGAGGACGTTTTGCAACTCGGTCAGTGCGAACACCACCGACTGCTTGAGCACCGGCTCGCCGTAGGTGGAATAACGGCCCAGGTCCGCCAGCAGCGTGGTCTTGCCGCTTTCGACGACTTCCACGACTCCGGGGGGGCTGACGGCCGTCCTGGCAAACACGATCGCCGCATACAGGGAGAAGGCAGTCATGATCACGATGGCGTGATTGCGCGAGAGCCACAGGCGCGCGCGCTTGGGCCAGGTGTATGCATGGGCCTGCGCAAACGCCGGCGATTCCTGCGGCCGACTCCACCAGGCGTCCAGTCTCGACGAGAGCTCAAGGAGCGTGGCACTGACGATTGTCACGGATGCTGCCACAACGATGTTCGGATCCCAGAGCCATGTCGCTGCGCCGGGTAAATAGATCACGAGCGCACCGCCAATGCCCGGCAAGGCGTGCTGGCGAAACGCGTGCTCGCGGTAGAACGCGATGACGTCGAAGCCAATGACGATCGCGCCGAGCAGGGCAAAGGCTATCCAGACACGGTCGAGGCCAACCACTCCGAGCACGGTGAGCGCGAGGGCCGCGACCATTGCGCGACGACCCCAGCTCCCGGTGATGTGACTGCGCATCTGCGCGCCAAGCTCCCCGGCCCTGAGCCATCGAAACACGCTGAGCGGGTGGAACGGCGAGGTCACGACGGTGATCAGGAAGGCAGTCACGACACCCAGAAGGACCTGAGTGCCACGGTCGCTTGTGGATGCACTCAGGGGGGGCAGAAGCGAGACCGTGGTCAACCAGGTCAGATCCACAAATCGCGCGCGCGGGGTCAGCCGTGCCGCGAGCGCGTCTGCGGGCGGAACCGGGTCAGCCGACCTGGGCCACCGCGGTGCCGGGGTTCCGATAGACACGAATCCGCGCGAGAGGTACACAACGGCGATGCCGGTCAGCAGCCAAATTGCGGCCAGGGTGTGCGCCGGTGAGATCCAGCGAAACAGCGGCATCCCCGGCTCGAAGCTGCGGTTGGCGTCCACCAAGCCGATGATGAACAGCACCAGGATGGCATACAGGGCTGGACGCGCGAACCAGTCCAGCGGGCCCGACCTGCCGCTCCGCAGAATCGTCGGCAACATCGCGCTGACGACCATGACTGGGGCGACGACCAGCGATATCCGGTACGCCGCAGTCATCGAGATGTCGCGGTAGGCGATCGCCAGGACAACCAGCACGTTGAGCAAGAAGACCGACGGAATCACGCCGAAGATGAGCCGGGAGAATGATCGGTACCACCACTCGGCCTGGAACCAGAATCGCGTGCCCGTCGTGTCCGCAGCCGCCTCCACCGATGTGAGTCCGAGCGCAAAAAAGCGACTGACGAATCGCAGCATGTAGACCGCTCCCCGGAGCGTACCCTCGCCGAACGATCCGATGTCTCCCCACCAGGCGCCGTACACGTCTATCGGCGGCATCTTGTCGCCGCCCGGCCGGATGGCGTACGCTGGGACGATCATCGTTTCGTTCGGCGCGGCGCCAGCGTAGTCATCGAGCTGGCGGCGCAACAACACATCCTCGGCGGGAAGTGCCCCCGCTTCGCCGGGCGGTGCTTTCACCCCGTGGAGCGGTAAGTGAAAGGTGTAGTGCTCGAACATGGGGGCCGGCGCGCCGCGGGTGCGCATCGTGTTGACCATGGCTGCTGCAAATCCACCGGCCGTGGCCCCTGGCACTGAGGCACCAACGCCGTGTACGACCACGACCGCCGTTCGGTCCTCGCGCACACCAAACATCGGCATGCGTTGAGACGTACGATGGATCGGGTTCTCGGGGCCGTCTTTCGGTTCTGAGAGCGCGGTCACGCCCCGAATCTACGGCGCACCGCATGCCCTCGCGAACGGCGGCGGAGCATACGCCCCTGGGACAATTAGATTCCGGCGATGCGCTTCGCGCCCGCTCTATTCCTGATCGTGCTCACCACGTCATCACGGGCACAGACACCCCCGCGCGACACACTCAGCATCCCTGACACGGCCTGGCTGGAGATCCACTTTGTTGACGTCGGGCAAGGCGACGCCATCTGGATCCGCACCTGGAACGATGGCGTGGCCGATAATGGTCGGTTTGACGGCCGGAATATCACCATCGATGGTGGGCCGAACGGCAGCGACGGCTCGAACAGCTTCCTGAAATACATCCGCGAGCGCGCCCAGCCCGACGCGCGCTTCGACGCGGTGATCGTCAGCCATCCGCACGACGATCATTATCCGGGCGCGCTCGGTGTGCTGCGCCATTACGAAGTCTGCAACTACTACGACGGCGACACCCCGAACGGTTCACGTTTCAACCAGTTCCTCGACACCGTGCGTTCGGAGCAGTGCGACGGCCATCCGATTCGGCTGCACCGTGGGCGGACCAACTTCGGCACCCCGGATTGGGGCAGTGAGCTTCAGGTAGCACTGCTTTGGGGTGCACCAATCGACCCGACCGGGATGGGGAGCGGCGGTACGTTGATCAACAACGGGTCGCTCGTGATCAAGCTCACCTATGGCACGCAGAGCTTCCTCTTCATGGGAGACGCCGAAGGAAAGGAGCGCGATGACCCAGCCACCACTCCACGCTACGCCGAGGCACGACTGTTGAGTGATTCAGTGACCGAATCGCGACTTAAGTCCACCGTGCTCAAGATTGCGCACCACGGCAGCGAGACATCGAGCACGCTGCCGTTCATCCGTGCGGTGGATCCCGAGGTCCTCGTGGTGTCGTCGGGGCGAGAATCATACAGCGGCACGTTTCTGCCCGACCGCTCAACGCTGCAGCGGTATTGCACACACAATCCGCAGGTTCGTATTTATCGCACCGACCAAGACGATGCGGCCGAAGGGCGCACGGCGGCCACGGACAACGACGGCGATCATGTCGTGATCAGGACAAATGGCAAGCGGACGGAAATTGTCGCGCGCTCGGCCGGTCAGCCCTGGACGGCCACTGCCTGCACGCCGTAGGGGGACGCATCCAACCTTGGCCCCCCAATGCCAGTCTCAGGTGTAGAATTCCTGCTGGCCAAGTCGGCCCATACCAATACCGGAGTGCTGTCGTGACGTCTCGGAAATTGTGTCATCTCGTGACTGCCATCGCCACCATTGGAACTACGGTCGTGGGCGATGCCGTCGCGCAGGGCGGCCAGGACTGGACACGCCTGGAGCGTCCGCGCACCAACGCCCCGAAGCCGACGACCACGGCAATCACGATTGACGACTTGCGCACCCGCGTCTTCGGCTTCGCCGACGACTCGATGCGGGGTCGCGTGCTCGCCGATATCGGCAATGTGAAGGGCACGCAGTACATCGCCTCCGAGCTCAAGCGGATAGGCGTCGAGCCTGCGGGTGAGAATGGCGGATACTTCCAGCTCGTGCCGATCGTTGAGCGGTCATTCGATGAGAACTCGCGTGTTCGCATCGGCGACCAGGCATTGGAAGCCTGGAAGGACTACCTCGTGCGCGATCAGGGCTCCGGGGCGCGGACCATTGATGGCGTACCGACGATTTTCGGCGGATTCTGGGGCGATCAGTCACGGATGATTTCGCGCGACGCCGCGGCCGGAAAAGTGGTGGTCCTTGCGGTGCGGCCGGGCGAGGCGGGCGGCGGGAACCCCGGGCTTCCGCTGCGCCCGCAGGTGGCCGCGTACTTCGACAAGGCCAACGCCGTGCTGGTCGTCGCAATGGAAGCGATCCCCGCCGGGTCGATCAACGTGTACAAGCAGCCCAGCGGCGGGATGCGCGTCGAGAATCCGCCGCCCGTTGCGGCGTACATCTACGTGACGAACAATGTGGCGCGCGCCGTATTCGGCGCCGAACCATCCGGACTCACGGCGGGTGTGGCGGGTCGTACATTCACGGGCAACCCGACGTGGGCGGAGAAGCTGGTGGAGCATGCGGCGTACAACGTGGTCGGAATCGTTCGCGGATCGGATCCTGTCCTGAGCAAGGAGTACGTGGCGATCGGTTCGCACAACGATCATGTGGGTCTCGATCCCGAGCCCGCCGCGCACGACTCGATGTACGTGCTCAATCATCTCTTCAAGGAGCAGGGCGCCGATAGCCCCGAGCCGCGGCTCGGGGCGGCGGACTTCGCCAAAGTGAACGCGATTCTTGCGGACATCCGGCGCAAGACGAGCGGCGCATCAGCGCGTCTCGACTCGGTCTACAATGGTGCAGACGACGACGCCTCTGGCTCCATGGCCCTGCTCGAAATGGCGGAATTCGTCGCCGGTCAGCGCGTGAAGCCCAAGCGCTCCATGCTCTTTGTATGGCACGTGGGTGAGGAGGCGGGACTCTTCGGATCCGAGTGGTTCACCGACCATCCCACGGTGCCGCGCGAGTCGATTGTGGCTCAGCTCAACATTGACATGGTGGGGCGCGGTGACGCGACCGATGTGACCGGCTCGACCAAGGACAACAAGTCGATTCGTGGCGGCGACAACTACCTGCAACTCATTGGCTCGCGCAGGCTCTCCACCGAACTCGGCGACCTCGTGGAAAAGGTGAACGTGAGCAAGGCGCACAAGATGGCGCTCGACTATTCGCTTGACGCTGACGCCCATCCGCAGAACATCTACTGCCGCAGTGATCACTACTCGTACGCGCGCTACGGCATTCCGGTGGTCTTCTTCACGACCGGTGGGCACGCGGACTACCACCAGCTGTCCGATGAGCCGCAGTACCTCAATTACCCGCACCTGATGCGCGTGGCGAACTTCATTCGTGATGTCGCCATGGACGTGGCGAACGTGAGCAAGCGGCCGGTGGTCGACAAGCCGAAACCCGATCCGAAGGGCAACTGCCAGCAGTAACGCCCGGATCCCGAGCTGCGGCGCCGCTGTCGGCGCGGGGAGCGCTGCTCCTCGCCCTCGCAGCGGCGCCGTTCGCGCGTCCCCTTGTGTCGCCGTTATCGGCGCAGGGACCGGCCGCCGTTCGCGTCTCGGCCGACAACGACGCGTTCAACTTCTGGCTCCCGCCATGGGCGCGAACCGACCGCGAATACACCAGCGGGTTTTCCGGCGCACTCGACTTTCCCGGTCGCATCGGCTGGCTGCGCCTGCCGGGTCGTCTTGAGGCGCGCCGTTCCGCGCGCGAGGGATTCACCACGACGCATCGCTATGGGGTGGGGCAAGCCATCTACACGGGAGAAGTTGTCTCCAACGACGGCGGCCAGCCATCAATGCGTCCCAACGCAGGCTGGCTCTACTTCGAAGTGTCTGAGCAGGACTCGTCAGACCGCATGACCGAGGAGTACAGGCTCGCGGTGGGAGTCGTTGGCCCTCCCGCGCTCGGCGAAAAGATGCAACAGCTGTTTCACTCGATTGCGCCGGAATATCAGCGTCCGGTGGACTGGGCGCGGCAACTGCCCGCGGAGCCGGGGTTCATTGCCCGCTATGTGCGTACAACGCGCCTTGCGGCATTTGGCACAGGCGCACGCTGGAGCGCACGGATCGACGCGCGTGCAGGCGTCGCCCTTGGCACGGTGCTCACGAGCCTGACCGGCGGCGCACAGGCGCGCATCTCCGTTCCCCTCGGTTCTGCAGCCAGCGCGCCGAGTGGCCGCTGGCCGCGGTTTGAGTTTTCGGCCGAAGCACTCGCCCACGCTGTGGTGCGAGACGAGTTCGTGGACGGGACGTTCTTTCGGCCGAGCGAACGGCTGGCCCGATCCCCGTTCCACGACGAGGCACGCGCCTCTCTCGCACTGCACTGGTCCCAGGTGACCGTGGCGTACCGCGCGACGCGGCAGAGTGTGCAGTATCGCGGCCAGCCGTCGCCGGCGTCGTGGGGAACGCTCGCTACGGAATGGCGGCCGGGTGGCCGAACGCGTCAGGTGCGGTAGATTGGCGGAATGAAGAAACTCATTCTTGGCATCGGCATGCTGCTCCCGGTGGCGGGGAGCGCGCAGGAACCGTACGCGTGGCGCGACTCCCTCGTCTTTCACACCTTCTCGATTGCGGCGCTCGATCCGCGTACCGGAGAACTCGGCGTCGCCGTGACGACGCGGGTGGCTTGCGTGGGCAACGGAGTGCCTTGGGTGCGGAAGGGCATTGGTGCCGTGGCCACGCAGGCCAGCACGCGCACCGAATACGGCACCGAGCTGCTCGATGCGCTTGCGCGCGGCGAGGCACCCGACGCTGCGCTGAAGCGGCTGCTCGCGGCCGACTCTGCATTCCAGTCGCGCCAAATCGGCGTGAGCGGCGCCGATGGCCGCTCCGCTCCCCATTCTGGCACACGCAACAATGCATGGGCCGGCGGGCGTGCAGGAAAGAACTACGTCACGCAGGGCAACATCCTGGTGGGCCCCGAGGTGCTGGACGCCGTGGCCAGGTCGTTCGAGGCCAGCGAAGGCCAACCGTTTCACCTCGCGGATCGCCTGATCGCTGCGATCGCCGCCGGCCATGCCCTCGGGGGAGACAAGCGACATGGCAACCGGCAATCCGCGGCAGTCGTGGTTGCTGACCCGCGCCCGGGGATGTCCCGCCGCACGGACGGTCAGACTGTGAACATCAACGTGTGTGAGCACGCCGACCCGGTTGGAGAACTGCGCCGCATCTACGATGCCGCATCTCAGACGTTGGGCTATCGCACCCTGCAGACGTATTCGGGCGGCGATGTCTGGCAACTCAAGGTGATGTTGAACGCACTCGGTTTCTACAAGAAAGGCGAGACGCTGGCGCGCGGCACCGACGCCAACAGTTACACGACCGAGACGGTTGCGGCGGTTGACGCGTTTCGTACGAGCGAGAAGTTGGGCACACCACAGGTCGGCGGGTCGCCGGCGGGGCTCGTCGACGCGGAGACGGTCGAAAAGCTCTGGGCGGCACTCGAGAGGGCAGGCAAGGCCTCCGATGTCAGGAGGCTGCTGCTCGACGCTGTGGCCGTGAGGCGATAGGCCGCGCGGGCACACCCACCCGGGAACAGAGCCATGGAACGACGCGACTTTCTCTCCGACATCGCCTTCTACTCGGCAGTTTCGGTTGGCGTCCCGAACATCTGGCGTGTGACCACGCGTCCCAGGCTTGCGGACTATCCGTTCACGCTTGGCGTGGCCTCGGGAGATCCAATGCCAACGGGAGCCATCATCTGGACGCGGCTGGCGCCCCGGCCGCTCGATCCGGACGGTGGGCTCGAAGGCCAGCGGATCGTCACGGCATGGCAGGTGTCTGACGACGAGCGATTCACCAAGGTCGTGCGCCAGGGCAATGTCACCACGGCGCCGGAACTCTCAAACACGGCGCACGTGGATGTGACCGGTCTCCAACCCGACCGATGGTACTTCTATCGGTTCTCGGCCGGGGACGCCGTGAGTCCGGTGGGGCGTCTGCGCACAACCCCCGCCGCCGGCGCGGCGACGCCGCTCCGATTCGGCTTTGTCAGTTGCCAGCATTACGAGCAGGGCTTCTACACCGCCTACGAACACCTCGCGAAGGAATCGCGCCTTGAACTCGTCGTCCATTTGGGCGACTACATCTACGAGTATGGTCCCACCGAGGGTCGGGTTCGTCGGTACGCGAGCCGCGAGGTGCGGACTGTTGATGAGTATCGCGCGCGGTACGCGCAGACCAAGACTGACCCGCTCCTGCAAGCGGCGCACGCTGCGGCTCCGTGGGTGGTGACCTGGGATGATCATGAGGTAGACAACAACTACGCAGCATCCGTCGGTGAGCTGGGGATGGAGTCCGATGAGCAAATGCGGATTCGTCGTGCCGCAGGGTATCAGGCGTGGTGGGAGCATCAGCCGGTGCGCGTGCCGCGCGTGCGCAGTTGGAGCGATCTCAACATCACCCGGCGCATTGAATGGGGCGCCATGGCCAGCTTCCACGTGCTGGATACGAGGCAGTATCGCAGCGACCAGGCTTGCGGAGATGGAAACCAGAATGTGCCCTGCGGAGACTGGAACAGCCCGGAACGCACGATGCTCGGCAGCGCACAGGAACAGTGGCTGGACTCAGGCCTCGAGGCCTCGCGCGCGCGCTGGCAGGTGTTGGCGAATCAGGTGCGCGTCGCACCATTCGATGAACGGGTTGGCGCGGGTGAGCGCGTGCATATGGATGCCTGGTCTGGGTACCCGGCCGCGCTGGGCCGCCTGATGACGTCCGCGGCGAACCGCGCTCCGAATCGCACCGTTGCGCTAACCGGTGATATTCACTCGAGTTGGGTGAACGAGCTCCGCACGCAGTACCACCGACCGGACGG
>JARIET010000068.1 GCA_031127185.1 Gemmatimonadota bacterium
CAGCTGGCCGACGACCACGTGAAGCTGATGCTTGCCGGCCAGGTTCGGTAAGCCGCTGCTGCGCGGCCTCGGGCGCTAGGCGCCCGAGGCTTCGCGTAGCACTCGCACCACATCGTTGTAGTGGTGCATGCCGTCCAGCGGGTCGTAGACAATCAGGGGCGCCCCACCCGCCCCGAGCCGCCCCTGGTCCGCTGTGGAAAACTCCATCAGCTGACGCGCAAACAACTCGCCGTCCATCGACTCCCCGGCGGTCCCGGAGCGCGGGTCGCGCATCAGTGCATTGAGCGTTGGATGCTCGGTGCCCACCGTGGCCGCGCCAACTGCTGCAGCGACCGCCGCGTTCGAGAGAAAGTTGCACCCCACCGACAAGGGCGAGAACGACCCCCGTACGGGCGCGAACGCCGCCCACTCGGTGAGCAGCAGGCCTCGCTGCCGCAACAGGATTGCGCGGAGTTCGGCGTGCTGCGGTGCCAGATGCGCGAGGAACGCCGGAGCGCTGCCCAGAAACGCCCGTGAATCCGCTGTGAGCCCATCCAGCAGGCCCGCGACGAGCGGAGCGCGACGGATGGGTGACTCGCCGGCAAGCACCGATCGCTCCACGGCCGCGGCAATTGTCAGGAGCGAGAAGAGGACCCAGGGGTAGTCCACAACGTTGTCCTCGCGCATCCGCCCCACGTCGTTCCGGTACATGAAACGGAGTCCCCAACGAAGGTGACTCGCCAGCACCGACGCACCGGGCAGCGCAACACGCAACGCCTGCGTAGGCTGCAGCGTCCAGACCTTGGCCACCAGCGCGTCGTACGCCGCCTCCTCAGGGTGGTAGTACGCCACTGCGAGGATGAGCAGCGTGCCGGCGTCATCAACCACGCTGTGGCCACTGCCGTCCGGTCCGTTGACGTCGCGAATCAACGCGTCAATCGCATCCAGATTGGCGTTTGCGTCTCCCTCGTCCCAGGCCCGGACGGTCAGCAGAGCCAGGATGGCCGCGCAGTATTCGTCGAGAAGGGCAGCCACGGCCGCACGCTGCCGATCGGCAGGGACACCCACTCGGTCGCAGTAGTCCAGGAGGAGTACAGGTGCGATGTCGTCCGGACGACGCTGGCGCGTGAAATCCCAGCCGTGGAGGACGTGCAGGCCCTCGCGGCGGGTGCGCGCATCCAAGGAGTCCACCAAGCGGCGCAGCGAGACTGGTCCGCCGGCACCCGGAAAGCTGTGGGTCTGCATGGCACGTCGAAGGGCCGCGAGTCCCCCGGCGGAGACCAGCGCGTCCACGGCCCGCTGCCGGGCCTCGCCGCGCATCAACGCGGCGGCCAGCTCAATGGCGTCGGCGAACGTCAGCGCGCTGTGAGAAGGTCGGGACATGGTCATGGGAAAATACGAAGCCGCCGGCGGAAACTGGATCCGCCGGCGGCCCCAAACACTGTCAGGCGATCAACGAACTAGCAGGAAGCGCACCGATGCGAGTTGTGTGCTCCCATCTTCTCGAGCAGCGCGATGGTCTCCGGAATCGGGCTGATGCGTGACACCGGTCCATTCGCCATATCCACGGTCGTCCGTCCATTTCGCGCGACGGCCTTCACGTCGGCGCCCTTCGAGACGAGGTACAGGATCATCTTGTTGTCACCTCGCGCTGCGGCGTGGTGCAGCGGCGTGTAGCCGCCGTTGTCACGCGCATTGACGTCGGCGCCCAGCTCTTCGACGACATACTTCATCGCGGCCATCCACGCGTCCGGCGCGTGCCGATGTGCGTTACCGGCAAATCCGTTGCCGTAGCCGACACCTGCCACGGCGTGCACCGGGAGCACACCAACACCCGGCGGATGCGCCTTGGACGCCGAATCGATATGGGGTTCCAGCTGCAGTGCCGGAAATCCGCCCCGGCCGCCGGCAGGGGGGGCAGCGGCGCCACCCGCAGCCTGCATCGGAATCAGCGGATCAACACCGGCACCGGACGGTTGCTGCCCCGGTGCACCAGGAGCCGCACCGCGACCGCCACGACCGCCGCCTGCATTCGGCGTCGAGGGAAGATTGACGTTTGCACCGTGTTTGGCGAGGAGTTTCATCGCGTCCACATCGAGCGAATAGGCCGCGCGCCAGAACGCGGTTGTTCCAAGGATGTTCTCCAGGCCGCAGTTGGCATTGCCGCAGTTGTTGTAAGCGAAGTACCAGAACTGAGACGTCAGGCGCACATTCGGATCCGCGCCGGCCTTGAGCATCGCTTCCATCAGTTCGATGTGCGTGGTCTTCTGGACCTGCACGGCCTGCGGCTGCGGGAAGCGGGACTTCGGCGACCACATGGTATTGATCGTCGCATAGAGTGGCGTCAGCGCAGCAGTACTCGCCAGGTTGGGATTGGCTCCCCGCTCAATCAAGCGGATGGCCACATCGTACTGGCCGTTGATCGCGGCCATCAGCAACGGCGTCGTGCCGTCCACATCGTGCTTTGCATTGATGTCAGCACCGCCATCAAGCAGGGCCATCGTCGCGGCGAGATTGCCCTGACGCACGGCGTGGTGCAGCGGCGTCATGCCGCCGATGCCACCCACGGCGCCAAGGAACCCGGAGATACCACCGTTGATGGTGTCAACTTCCTCACGAACCGGGCCGCTGGACGCCGCGGTCGACTTCTGGACCTCGCGCCCGGCGGCAATTGCCTGCTGGATCTGCGTGGGAGTGAACGGACCCTTCGGCTGCGGGCCTACTGCCCCCCGGCCGCCACCGCCACCGCCACCGCCGGCTGGCGCCGGCACAAGCGCCGAAAACCCAAGCGACGCCATCGTCATCTGGACCGTGGTACCCATGGGCACGTCGGCACCACCCTGAGGGCGCTGCGGGGGGTGCTTGTCGGGTTCAAACGAGATCAACACTTCGTTACGGCGCCTGGTGGCCGCCTGCTGCCTGGCCGTCTCTTCCGTGATGTTGAGCGCGCGCGATTTGATCTTCGGGTCTGCGCCGGCCTTGATGAGGGCCGTGATGGCCGCAGCACGATTCGCCGACGCCGCATAGATCAGCGGGGTCTGCCCCATCTCGGGATCCCGCGCGTTTGGATCTGCGCCCTTCGCAAGCAGCGCGGTAACCCCCTCCGTAGCCCCAGACGCGGAAGCCAGGTGGAGCGCGGTTGCGCCGCTCGACGTTGAAGCCTTGGCGTCCGCCCCGCCGTTCAGTAATGCGGCCATCGCCACCCCGTGCCCAGCCTTGGCAGCCACGTGGAGCGGCGTGTAGCCGCCTATCCGCGTCTTTGCGCCAACGTCGGCTTTGGCGCGCAACAGCAACCCGAGCATGGCTGTGTCGCCGCGGTCTGCAGCCCAGTGCAGGGCGGTCATGCCGTCACCCTGCGCCGCGCTCACCTTGGCGCCCGGCGCGGCCACCAAGGTCCGGAGACGAGCCAGATCGCCGCGCATCGCGGCGTCAGCGATCGGCGACTGTGCGGTCGCGCTGCCGGCGGCCAGGACCATCGCCGCCAGCAGGGTGCCGTGTGTGTGCATTCGCATCAGTTTGGACTCCCTGTGTGCTTGGTGTTCCTAGGCGTTCAATGCGAAGTCGCAGGTGCTGTCGCCAAACGAACTGACGTCGTCCATGCCGAGCTGGTGCATGAGCGCCAGCATCGGGTTGGCCATCGGCGTACCGTCGGGCGCCTTGAGGTGCAGGTTGCCCTGGATGCGGCCGTTGGCGTGTCCGAGCAGGATCAGCGGGCAGCGACGATGGTTGTGGATGTTGCCATCCGCCATCGGCGAGCCGTACATGATCACCGACTTCTCGAGCAGGTTCTTGTCCCCTTCCATCGTGTTCTTGAGCTTGTTGAGGAAGTACGGGAGCTGCCCGATGTGGTAGCGGTTGATCGTGTTGAAATCCATGATCGCCGCCTCGCGGCCACCATGGTGCGACGCCGGGTGGAAGCCCTTCGGCGTTCCGCTCTCCGGGAAGGCACGGCTCGATGCGTCGCGACCGGTCTTGAACGAGATGACGCGGGTCATATCGGACTGCAACGCAAGCACCTGAAGGTCAAACATCAGCTTCATGTGCTCGTCGAACGAGTCCGGCACACCAATCGGCGCTTCCGGCAGTTCGCGCTGCTCGCCAGAGGTGTTGCGCTTCTCCACCGCCTGGATGCGACGTTCGAGCTCACGGATGTCCTCGAGGTACTTGTCGAGCCGCTCACGGTCACCCGCGCCGAGATCCTTCTTCAGGCCGCTGACCTCGCCGACGATCCAGTCGAGGATGCTCTGGTTGGCCTTGCGACGCGACATCCGATCCGAATTGTTGTTGCCGGCACCAAAGAGGAGGTCAAACGCCACGCGCGGATTCCGGATCATCGGCAACGGCTCATCCGGGCTGGCCCAGCTGATCGTGTCGGTGTAGGCGCAAGCATAGTTGTAGTAGCAACCGCCGGCCTGATCGAGGTTCTCGATGCAGAGCTGCATGGATGGCAGCGCCGTGTCGCCCGAGATACGGCGGGCAATCAACTGGTCCATCGACGTGCCGACGAACAGGTCGGACCCGTTGGTCTGCTTGGGGTGCGCCTGCGTGAGGAAGACAGCGCTGGATCGGAAGTGGTCGCCGCCGATTTCCGGGGCCTCAAACGCCTCGGCCATCCGAACGTCGGTGTTGCTGATGATCGTGAGATGCTGGCGCCATGCCTCGAGCGGCTTGAGCGCGCTGTCGTTCACGAACTCGAAGTTGCGGCCAACATCCTTCGGCGCCCAAAGGTACTTGCTGGCGCCCCAGGTATTGGAGCCGGCCGCGCCGTGGACGGACTCGATCGCGATGAATCGCGTCTTGGCGTCCTCTGCGGCGGCAGCGCCGGCGCCGAAGCGGCCGAGCGACGGCACCATCGCGTCGAGATAGGGGAGAGCAACGGTGGCACCAAATCCCTGAAGGAAGGTGCGACGGGGCATGGCACTGCGAGTCAGGAAATTCATTGGAGTTTTATCCTCGGGCTCCAGTTTGTGCTACCGTTGCTGCGGGGTGGCGGGGAAATGCGAAGAACTATTGTTGCCGGCACCGGCGTCATCAGCGACGACGTCGGCACGGCGGGTCCGGAAGGCGGGGCTGTTAACGATCCCCGTCACAAAGGTGGAGAACTTGTATCCGCCGGCTTTCGCTTCACGCTCCAGCTGGCGGATGAGTGGCTGGTCGCTGTCCTCAATCCGGCGACCGAGCGCATACGCCGTCAGGTTCTCCGCAAAGGCGCGAACCAGCGGAATGGGACGCGACATCAATGAACCAAGGAGTTGGCTCGGCGTGGACACTTCCACTCCGTCGTACATGCGCCCGCGCGTGTCCAGCTCGACACCGCTTTCGCGGTAGCGCCACTTGGCGGTCACGTCGTAGTTGTCCAGCGCCAACCCGATCGGGTCCATGTATTGATGGCAGGCGTTGCAGGTGGGATTCTTGCGGTGAATCTCCATGCGCTCACGCGTGGTCAGCGCGCGGCCATCGCGTCCTTCCTCGGTCTCCTCGAGCGTCGGCACGTTCGGCGGCGGCGGCGGTGGTGGCGAGTTGAGCAGTACTTCCATCACCCATTTGCCGCGCAGGACAGGCGACGTCCGGTTGGCAAACGACGTCTGCACGAGGATGCTGCCGTGGCCCAGAAGGCCGCGACGGGTGCTGTCCGAATACTGCACACGGCGGAAATGGTTGCCCGCCACGCCGGGGATTCCGTAGTGTCGCGCCAGACGTTCATTGGCGAACGTGTAGTCGGCCGTGAACAGCTCAAGGATGGGGCGGTCGCGCTTGACGACATCGGTGAAGAAGAGCTCGGTCTCCTTGACCATCGCGTCGGCCAGCTGCTGGTCGTAGTCCGGGAAGAAGTAGGCATCCGGGTGGACCTTCTCGAGATCCTGGAGTCTCAGCCACTGCGCAGCGAACCGATTGCCGAGAGCGCTCGCCTTCGGATCGGCGAGCATGCGGCGCACTTCGGCATTGAGCGTGACCTTGTTCGACAGCTGCCTCGTCGACGCCAGCGTGAGGAGGCGATCGTCCGGAATGCTGCCCCAGAGGAAGAACGACAGGCGCGAGGCCAACTCGATATCGGTGATCGAGTAGTTCTGTCCGTCGGCGAGGTGAGCCGGCTGCTTTTCGAACCGGAAAATGAAGTGCGGGCTTGCCAGAACGGCCTGAAGCGCCACCCGGACGCCTTCGTCAAACCCGCCCTTTGCCGCTCCTTCTTTATAGAAGCGGAGCAGTGCAGCCGTGTCGTTCGGCTTTACCGGGCGACGATAGGCACGGGTTGCCAAGCGATTGATGATGCTGGTCGCGCAGGGGATTTCCTGCAGCTTGGTCTTCGGCGTGCATGAGAAGACTGCCTTGCGGCTTGGCGAATCCGAGATGCCCGTCACCTTCTCTGGACCGATGATGGTCAGTTCGGAGAGGTGCGGCGGTGCCGTCGTTCCGGCGCTGGCGTTGCCATTGCTGGCCATCGACCACTCATGCGGCTTGATCAGGTCCTCGTAAGGGCCTTCACTGCGTCGCACGAATGCCGCGGACACAACGCGCTGGCCGGCCTTCACGAACACCGGCTCGTTCTTGATGTAGTCGGCGCCCTGTGGCGCATCGGCGGAAGCAAACGTGACTTCGACGCCCCGCTCATAGTGGAGGAGGGCGACCTGGCTTCCGTCAATGGACACGTCGAGATCTTCGAACTTCGTTCCCACACCGCCGCCGACGTTCAGTCGGATGACATACATCCCGTCGGCCGGGAAGGTGTGCGTGGCCACGATTCCGCCGCGCGTGCCATAGGGAGCGCCCTCCAGGCGATCCCACGGGTGCTGCGACACAAAGGGCGACTGCCGGTAGGTTACGGGGATCGGTGGCGCTGTCCTGTCGCCGACCGCCATCCGGCTGACGGCCGATGCCGCGTTGAGGTAGGCGTCAAGAAGCGTGGGCGAAAGCGCCTGCACGTCCGCGATGTTGTCGAAATTGGCGCTCTTGGTATCGAGCGGGAGGAAGTCACCCGCCACTACCGAAACGTTGAGCAGGTCCTTCACCGCGCGTTCGTACTCAGGGCGGTTGAGGCGCTGGAAGGTGCGCGCGCCCGGGTTCGGTTTCGTGGCCTTGTCGACGTTCGCTTCGATGGCTTCCGCGAGCGCCGCCAGCGTGTCGCCGCCCGGCTTGCGGGAGGTCGGGGGCGGCATCATCTGCGTCCGAAGCTTGCGGACCACCTTCTCGGTCAGCTGGATGTCCTTCATCGGATCGGCAACGCTGAACCCGTCGAGATTGTCGGCCACCCCGTTGTTCATCGCGACACGACGCGCGTTGTGGCAGGTGGCGCAGTACGTCTTGACCGCCGCGTCGAGCGACTTGGCGTCAATGCCGCGGGCACCGAGAGCGTCCGCGGGTTTTCCGGTACGCCTGATATGCGTCGGAAGACTGTCGGAGGGGGGGGCAACGTTCGTGGTCGCGCTGGCGACCGCGCCATTTGAGCTCGCGCCCGCCACGAATGCAAGCGCAGTGAACACCGCTACCGCAGGGAGACGCCTGAGGGTCATCATCGCGATCCTGGTGTGACGTGGAGCCGGCTAACCACGCCTCTGGATGAGCAGGGGAATGGCTCTAATGTAGGACAATCTGGTGTACGCGCCAGTGTCCCGGCCCGTTGGGCCACCCACCGCGGTCGGGCCGGGGGCTTGCCGCCAGGGTGGGGAATGCCCCTGCCCCCCCGGTTACGCTGGTACGTCGTTTGACGTATTTCGAGTCTGACCCCGATCGGCGACTGTCCGGGCATGCAGCCTCACCTGATCTGGAGGAGCATTTGTCCAACACGCTGGCTACTGTCCGGTTTGACTTGGCGACCGCGCGCGACTTCGACGCGATCCGGCGCCTGAACCACCGGACGTTTGCAGAAGAAATCCCGCAACACGCCGTTCGCGGAGATGGTCGGCTTGTCGATCGGTTTGAGAGCGACTCGTTGTTCATCGTCGCGCGAGCTGGCACCGACCTGGTCGGCATGCTTTCGCTTCGCCCGCATCGTCCGTTCTCGCTCGAATCCAAGCTTCCGGACTTTACACGGTACCTCCCCCCCGGCCGACGGATCTGCGAGGTACGCCTGCTCTCTGTGGCGCCGTCTCACAGACAGGGCCTCGTGCTCCGTGGCCTGCTCGCCCGACTGGTGCGCGAGTGCGACACGCGAGGATTGGACCTCGCCGTGATGTCGGCGACCACGCGCCAACTCCGGCTCTACAAGCACCTTGGCTGCGTGCCGTTCGGTCATCTCGTCGGATCATCCGGCGCGCAATTCCAACCGATGTACGTCACGAGGGAGGCGCTGGTGGAGCGCGTGGGCGCATTGCTGGATGCCGCCCACGCAGACCCTCGCTGCTTCCTCACGGGACCGGTAACGCTGAGCGCGCCAGTGCGCGCACGATTGTCCGCACCGCTCACGTCGCACCGCGGCAGCGAGTTCGCTGCCGACTGCGCCACCATTCGTGATGGAATGCGCGCGCTCACCGGCGCACGTCACATCGCGGTACTCGCCGGCTCGGGCACCTTGGCGAACGACGTCGTGGCCGCGCAGATCGCGTCGCGCGGCGGGCGGGCTGTCATCCTGGCCAACGGGGAGTTCGGGGAGCGGCTGGTCAACCACGCGGAGCGGCATGGGATTCCCCACGTGGCCGTGCGGCGCCCCTGGGGCACGATGATCGACGCCGATGCGGTGCGCCAGGCGGTACGGCGTACCGGCGCCAGCTGGATCTGGGCCACGCACTGTGAGACAAGCACGGGCGTCTTGGTCGACATCGCGCCGCTGCAAAGCGTCGGGCGGGAGTTTGGCGCTCGCGTGGCGCTTGACGCCGCCTCAAGTGTAGGCACCGTCGCCACTGACTTCGAGGGCGTTGCGCTGGCGTCGACGGTAAGCGGGAAGGGGCTCGGTGCCGTGGCCGGGGTCGCCATCGTCTGCGCGGACGAGGTGCCGCGCCCGTGCGCGACAGCGCCGCGCGCCATCGATCTCGCGTCATACCTGACCGGTGATGGCGTCCCCTTTACGCAGTCGTCACTTCTCGTCGGAGCTTTGGCGTCGGCCATTGGCTCAACGGACTGGCCACAACGCTTTGCCACGATCTCAGCGGCCAATGCCCTGCTGAGGTCGCGAATGCATTCGGCGGGAGTGGCGGCGCTCGTCTCGGGAGCCACCGCTGCACCTGCCGTGACAACATGGGTCCTTCCCGCACGGCGGCAAAGCGCCGACATCGGCGCCGCGATGGAACGCATGGGTTTCCAGATCAGTTGGCACAGCCCCTATCTCCGCGAGCGTGGCTGGGTGCAGACGGCGCTGATGGGCGCCTTCGAGGCCGACGCGGTGGGGCCCATGGCCGACGCGTTGGCCGACTTGCTTGCCGACGAGACTGCCTCAGTCGGCGGCACCGCCGTCTTCGGTCAGCGTCGGGTCGGCGCGCACGCGGTCGATGAGGGCGCCTCGCGAGTCGATCCCAAGCTTTTGGAACACATTCGCGAGGTGGGTACTCACCGTCCGGGGTGAGATGTCGAGCGCCTCGCCGATCTCACGGTTGGTTCGCCGGTCGGCGAGAAGCCGGGCAATCTGGCGTTCACGTCCCGTGAGGGTGCCAGCACCGGGCGTCACGCGCTGCGGTGGGCGGCCTCCCATCGCCCGAATCTCCTCGCGCGTACCCCTCAGCTCGCGCTCCGCTCCCATTTTCCGGAACATTTCGTGCGCCAGCCGAAGTTCGCTGAGTGCACGGTCGCGTTCGCCGTCCGCGGCCAGGAGTTGCGCCGCGTTGCGGCGCAGCCGGGCGGCGTGGTAGACAAACGGCACCCGCTCCAGGTCGGCAGCCGCGCTGAGCAGTGCGTCGACGGCCCTCGGATCCTCGTCGCGTAATCGCAACAGCAGTGCGTCGGCGCCATCGGCCCACGCGCGGGCGAGTCGGTGATTGAGCAGCGCCGCGCCCTGGCGCAGCCGCGAGACGTAGCGGGTCACGCGAGCGTAGTCCCGCGACCAGAGCGCGGCCTCGCAGAGTACGGGAAGCAGTCGATGCACCGCCCACGCCACAAACCCATGCCGCTCAGCGAGCGCGAGCCCCCGCTCGCCGACACGAATCGCCGCAGCAAAGTCGCGCACGGCCACATGGTACGCCGCGCGTCCGGTGTGCGCGGGGATAATGGCATGGAGATCCGCGCCCGGGTGCTCCGGGGCTTCAGCACCGGACAGCCTCCAGCTTTCGTCGAGGCAGGCTTTGCCGGCATCGGTCTCGTCGCGCGCGAGGAGGATCAGACCCTTCCAGACGAGCAGTCTTGGCAAGAGCGTCCGGTCGCCTACGGTGCGAGCCGTTTCGATGGCGCGGTCGGCGCGCGCGAGGCCGTTGGCCCAGTCTCCAACGCCGGCCGCGTACTCCACGCCAATCTCGCTCGTCCACGCGCCGAGCACGGGCGAGCCGAGCCGCGCGGCCCATTTTTCTGCCTCAGCACTGTGCTGTGCCACACTGGCGCCGTCGCCGGTGAAGCCTGCAAGCACGGCCAACCCCCAATGCGCCGACCATGCCACGCTCCCGTCGCCACTGGCCTCCGCGTACTCCAGGGCCTTGGCCGCGTGCTCCTGCGCCGCAGATGCCGGACCGGTAAACGCATAGTCGAGCAGCGCAGCACGGTGCACACGCGCGAGGAGCGCGGCGTCTCCAGTCGAGCCGGCAAGAGCCAGCGCTTCCTCCACGTTTGCGCGCGCACCTCCGATGTCTCCGACGGCACGGAGCACCGTGCCGCGTGAAATCAGCGTCCGCACCATCAATGCGCGGAGTCCGTGTTCACGGGCGAGCGCAATGGCGGAGTCGAAATGGGCGACGGCATCGAGGGTCCGGCCGGACCAGAATGCACTGAGCCCCATTCGCCGTTCCACCCGTGCGCGAAACTCGGCGTCCCGCGGCAACTGGGCGTGGTGGCGTGCCTCGGACCAGAGCGCATACGCCGCGTCGTACTCGCCCAGCCGCTGCCTGGCCCGGGCCAGGTCGTCGAGGAGCGCGCCGCGTTCCCCGGTCGGCGCCGCGCCGTTGACGGGCTCGGCACGCGCAACGGCCGCCTGCAGCAGGGCGACGGCCTCGCGGTCCGCGTGGCGCTGCAGGGCCGCGCGTCCGGCCACGGCGAGGTAGTATGCCGCG
>JARIET010000069.1 GCA_031127185.1 Gemmatimonadota bacterium
CGTGAGCACGAGGAGCGCCACGCCAATCTCGTGGTCCCACCGCGCGCGGGCGGCCATGAGTGTGCCAGTCACGCCCAACGCGGCAAGCGCGAGAAGGGGCAACCGGGCCATCGGTGACGCGAGGAACGAAAACACACGCGCCCCCCGGCCTGTGGCCGCGGGGCGCGATTGATCGAGTTGCGCCGGTGAGGAGGGTGGCGCCGTCATCTCCACATGGAGAATCCGGCCACGGGGCCGGGGTTCACCGCATGCTCAGCGCGTGGCGCTGGCCGTCGGCTTGGCGGCTTCGTGGCCCTCAAACTTCTTGTTGGTGAGCTGGTTGATCACGTAGACCACGATGACGATGAAAATCGTGCCCAGGATCAGCCCCGTGAAAGCAGCGCCGCGATCGGACGGTCCGGAGTGAGCTGACATCGGAAGTTCCTCGAAGTTGGTGGTGCGCGTCAGGAGACGCGCACGGTGTTCATCACGTCGTTCTGCTTGATCTTCTTCATCACGTCGAGCCCGCCCGTGATCTGGCCGAACACCGTGTGGACGCCGTTCAGGTGTTTAGTGTTCTGCTCGCTCAGCACCATGAAGAACTGGCTGCCGCCCGTGTCCTTGCCGGCGTGCGCCATGGAAAGGGCGCCCACCTCATGCTTGCGCGGGTTGCCCACGGTCTCGCACTTGATGTTCCAGCCGGGACCGCCGGTGCCGACACGCGGGTGCCCTGCCGGCAGGTCGCGCGAGAGCGGATCGCCGCCCTGCACCACGAAGTCGGCGATGACCCGGTGGAACTTCACACCGTCATAGAAATTCGAGTTGGCCAGCTTCTCGAAGTTGGCGACGGCGATGGGCGCGTCGGTCTCGTACAGCTCGGCAGTGATCGTGCCGACGTTGGTCTCGAAAATCGCTGTTTTTGCCATGCCCAAAACTAGCGAGATGGTGCCGCAGAAGGGCAGATCCCGGCCAGGGCGCATTCGTCGCATTTGGGCTTGCGGGCGTCGCAGATCCGGCGCCCGTGCCAGATGAGCAGATGGGCCAGCATCGTCCACGTATCCCGCTCGAACAGCGCCATGAGGTCCCGCTCGATCTTAACGGCGTCGTTGTGCCGGGTGAGGCCGAGGCGCTCTGCGAGGCGCGCGATGTGCGTGTCCACCACAACGCCCTCATTCTTTCCGTAGGCGTTGCCCAGAATGACGTTGGCCGTCTTGCGGCCAATGCCTGGCAGGTCCACCAGATCGTCCATGGTGGAGGGCAGCACGCCGCCGTAGTGCGTGACCAGTGCCCGGGCCAGCCCGGTGATGCTGCGCGCCTTGTTTCGGAAGAACCCTGTGCTCTTGATGAGGTCCTCAACCGCCTCGATCGGCGCGGCGGCGAGCGCGGCGGGTGAAGGGAATCGGGCAAAGAGCGTCGGGGTCACCAGGTTGACGCGCTTGTCCGTACACTGCGCGCTCAGGACGGTTGCGACGGCCAGTTCAAACGGTGAGCGATAGTCCAGCTCGCAATGCGCGTCCGGGTAGAGCTTGCGCAGGCGGCGATAGACGGTCTTCGCACGGGCGGCGCGGTCCTCCGCCGACTCGCGCTTCTTCCGGCGGGCCTTGGCGGGGCTCAGTCTTCAATGCCCGCGTGTGCCGCGAGCCGGTCAATGAGCGTATGCAGCTGCTTCTCGGTGAGATCGATTTCCTGCGCCGCGCCGTCCACATCCAGGAGCCCAGCCCGCATCGAGATCGCCACCTGGTTCAGGTAGCGGATCTTGGCGAGGACTTCATCGGTCGCCCGTCGCAGACCGTGAAACTTGCGCTTCTCGGACACCGCCCGACGGTGTCGGCGGGCCAATTCGTCGTGCGTAAGCCGCATTGCGCCCGCAAGGCATTCTTCCTTCGTTCGGCCGGGAAACGCGCCGCGGTCGGGCAAACCCAGGTCATCCCAGGACTCATCCGAGAACCAGAGTCGCCCAACGTATTCAATGCCGTCAAACACGACGCGCAGCGACACGTTGTAGCGTCGGCCGTCGCTGTCGATCGTCGCGATGTGCGGCTGGGTGATTTCGGTCACGGCTGCGCGGGTGGGGAGCCGAGTCCTGCCGATCCGAGAAAGGTTCGGAGGGCGGCGAAGAGTTCGGCACGCCGTTCAACATACGGCACGTGCCCGCAGTCCTCCAGCACGATCAGGGGAGCGCCGAGCGCGCGGGCGACCGCCTCTGACGACGCCAGCGGAATGGGATCTTGCCGCCCATGCACAATCATTGCCGGCAGGCGCACGTCGCGAAGGGCCGGTTCGACGTTGAAGTCGCCCAGCGATTCCCACACCTGGGTCTGCACGCGCCCCGTTACTCGAAACGGTGTCAGGTCGGCGGCTCGTTCGGAGTCGGCGAAGTAGCCGGCAACGCTCAGTTCGAACGCACGGTGACGATACGCGGCGGGGTCTCGGTCCCGGAGCCCACTTGCCGCCAGATCTGCCCGCATTGCCTGGATCGTGGGTCCGTTGCTGCGGGCCGAGAACTCGGCTTCAAATGTGGCCCGGTAGGCACGCGACGCCGGCGCCGGGTCCACAAGTGCCAGCGCGGCGGGCAGTGGCGCCCGGCGTCCGCAGGTCGCTTCGATCGCGTACAGCAGCGCCAGCAGCGCGCCCCACGAGTAGCCCACGATGGTGGGCGCGGTACAGAGCAACTCGCGGACGACAAATTCGAGATCGGCAACGTGGGTCTGCCAACCTGTCGGCGCGGCGTCGTCGGTCTTTGATTTTCCGCCACCGCGCTGGTCGTAGAAGATCAGGTCGTACTGGTCCGCTAGGTCGAGAAAGTGGGGAAGGAGGTAGTCGTGGTGCGCGCCTGGTCCGCCGTGAAGCACAAGCAGGGGCGGCGCTCCAGCGGGGCCATACTTGCACCAATAGAGCGGCAGCGTGGTGGACTGCGTAAACCCCGACTCGCGGGGAGGGGGGATCGGGAGCGGCGCCATCTGTATCCGCCGCTTCGGCCAGCGCTCAGCCGCCGCGGCGGCCGAGGGTGACCTTGATGGTCAGGCGTTCGTTTGCGGTGCCGCGCAGCACGACCACGGTGACTTCGTCGCCCGGCTTATACGCGCCGATGGCGTCGGTGTAGTCGTAGATGTTCTTGATGGGCTTGCCGCCGAACTCGACGATCAGGTCGCCGCCTTTGAGCCCGGCCTTCTCCGCCGGCCCGCCTGCACTGACGCCGGAGAGCCGCATTCCGTTCTCCTCACCCGATGCCATGTCCGGGATAGAGCCGAAGTACGCACCATTGCCCGGCCCGCTCGCCATCCGCGTGGGAGTCGCAACCTTCGTGAACGTCAGCCGCGCGGGACGGTTCGCGATGTTGCGCACCACACGCTCGGCGAGGTCGATCACCCGCATTTCACCCGCGATGTTGATCTTGTCGGCGTCGTCCGTGGCCGCGTGGTAGTCGGCATGCGTGTCGGTGAAGAAGTGCAGCACCGGCATGTCCTTCAGATAGAACGACGAGTGGTCTGAGGGACCGGTGCCGTCCGGAACCGGTGAGAGCCTGAGCCCATCGCGGTTCGCCGAATCCAGCAACGCGCGCATCTCGGTGGCCGTGCCGACGCCGTAGACGATGAGCTTGTCGTCCTTCATCCTGCCGACCATGTCGAAGTTGATCATCGCGGCCATCTTCGCGACCGGCACCGGCGGCGTCTCAACAAACTTGGCGGACCCCAGGAGCCCCTGTTCTTCGCCGCTGAAGTGCGCGATCAGGACCGAACGGCGTGTGGGCTGCGCGGCAAGGCGGCGGGCCAGCGCGAGCACCGCAGCTGAGCCGCTGGCATTGTCGTCCGCGCCGTTGCGAATGGCGTTTGCTGCCGCGGGGTCCGTCGCGCCAACGGTGGACCGGCCCAGGTGATCGAAGTGCGCGCCAATGACGACATACTCATCACGAAGCGCGGGGTCGGTGCCGCGGATGACGCCGGCGACGTTCTGCGAGGGCAGCGGTCGCGGCGCGGCGCCCCGCACGGCCTCACTGGCCGTGAACTTGATGAGGTACGACGCGGCGCAGCCTGTTCCGCAGGTGGTCGTTGCTCCGGTCGCGGGCGCGAGGCTGAGGGCAGCGTACCGGCTCGCGAGAAATGCCGCGGCGCTGTCGTTTCCCGGAGTTCCCGTCCGGCGGCCCTCCAAGGCATCCGAGGCGAGCACCTCGATATCCCGGCGCACCTGCACCGAGTCGGGCACCGTGCTTCCGGCGATGGTCGAGGGCATGGTTGAGCGGCAGGCGCCGAGCGTGATGCCGGCGACGAGCAGCTGAAGAACGCGTGTGATGGGCATCGGGCGGTGGATACAGTGCTGAGGTTCAGCGTATGTTACCCGGGCGCCACGAGCGGAACCAGATTCGCCTGGGCCCGGGCACGGCGCCATCCGCCCAATGGACGACTCCTTTAATCTCGCGCGGCACGCCGCTCGCCTGGTCTCGCTGCTCATGCGGCAGCCCGAGGCTATCGACCAGCAGAAACTGGAGTTGCGCACCCTCGTGCTCAAGACGAAGGAAGGCACGGTGCGCCTCTCGACCAAAGAGGGGCAACTCGTCGCGAACGGGCTTCTGGTTCCCACTGTGCTTGCTGGGGTACGCGACCTGGCCGACCAACTCATCGGCCACGGGGTTGAGTCGATCGAGATCAATCAGGGGATGTCGCCCGGAGAGATGCTCTCGGTGGCACGCATTCTTGCGGCGCCAATTGACGCCGACTGGAAGGCAATTCACGACAGGTTGCGGGCAGCAAGTGCGACGACGATCTCCGTCAGCCTGCGCGATCCCGTGGCCGAGGCGGCCGAGGGCACCGCCGAACAAGCGGCTCCGGAACCGCTGCCGGGAAGTATGGAGCGCATTCCGTTCATCCTGTCGCGGGCGAACCGCGGCGGTGACGGCCACCCGATTGTTCCACACTTCGAGGAGACGGCGTTTGCCGTCGAACAGGCCACTCGCGAAGGCCGTACGAATGCCGCCATGACAGTGTTCGGACACCTACTCGTGCACGAGGGTGAAGCGACTGACCCGGAAGTCCGCCGCCACTTTGTGCTCAGCGTGCGCCGCCTCACCAAGCCCTGGCTGCTCCAGCCAATCGCGCGGGTGTTCATCGATGATCCGGGACGCGCTGAGGAAGCGCTTGCGATCCTCATCCGATGCGGAACCGATGGCGTGGATTCTGTCGTGGATCAACTCGGCCGCGCGGCGACCGGCAAGCAGCGCGAGACGTACATCGCGGTTCTGGATCAGCTGCCGTCCACGGACGAAGCGATCATCGCCATGCTGGCCGACGTGCGGCCGCACATGATGCGGCTTGCGGCCGAGCAGATCGCGCGGCGCCGCCCGATCGATGGCGACCGGGCGCTCGCGGATCAACTCATCAACCAGGACGCACGCGTGCGGCGAGCCGCCGCGCGCGCGTTGGGTGCCTACGACACCCAGTTTTCGACAGACGCGATCGCGCGCGTCCTGGACGACCTCGTCATCGAGGTGCGGCTAGAGGCGGTTGCCGCATTGGCGAATCGCCGCGGTGGAAAGGTCGGCGACATCATTGGCCGCGCAATGGATGCGGAGGAAGACGTCGAGGTGCAGGCCGGGATGCTCGCCGCGCTCGGGAAGATCGGGACGGCCGAGGCCGTGGCAAAACTGGCCAAGGCGGCAGAGCCCAACTCGCGGCTCTTTGCGTCGCGCAAGGGCGCGTCGCTGCGTGTGGCGGCCGTCCGCGCCTTGGCGCGCGCGCACACGCCAGGCGCGCTCTCGGCGCTCAAGAGTCTGATGACGGACAAGGAACGCGAAGTGCGCGACGCCGCGATCCGGGCGGTGGGCCGTTGAGGATCTACCCCAGACCCCTGGAGGGGTTGTGCTCATGACGTACGTGGCGATCGGACTGATCGCCGGAGTGTTCAGCGGCGTCTTCGGCATCGGCGGCGGTGTGGTCATTGTCCCGCTGCTCGTCTTCGCGGCAAAAATGTCGCAAAAGGTGGCCACCGGGACGTCGATAGGCGTTTTTCTTCTCCCGGTGGCGTTTCTGGGTGCGATGGCACACTACCGCGCCGGCAACGTCAATGTGAAGGCGTCGTTGCTGATTGCCGCCGGCCTGTTCGTCGGCAGCTGGGTCGGCGCACAGATATCGCTGGGGATGAGCGACGCGTTGCTCAAGCGCGCCTTTGCGGTGCTCCTTGTGGCCGTGGCGGCCCGGCTCTGGTGGACCGCCTGACCCACCGACCTGAACTCCTACTGGATTCGCCGCGCCTGCTTTGACGCGAGCGGGGTGAACGCCGACGGTGCAAATATTCGCGCAAGCGCCTCGATGCCATCGACCATGCGGAGCCCGGGTCGGCTTGTCAGGGCGTTCGCATCGATGGCCCACACTTCCTTCGTAGCAAGGGACGGCAGTATCGCACACAGTCGCCGTGCTTCCAACTCGGCGCGGTCGAGCCCAAATCCGCATGGCGCCACGATCACCAACTGAGGATCCGCCTGCTCGAGGGCAGCTGCGCTGATCACGCGGGACACAGCACCCGCAGTGCCCAGTACGTCGACGCCACCCGCCCGCTTCACCTGCTCGGGAACCCAGTGCCCGGCACAAAACAGCGGGTCGGTCCACTCCAGCACAGCGACACGCGGCCGCGGTGCTCGCGCCGCCTTGAGTGTCTCATGCACGCGCCGAATGCGAACCCGCAGGCCACTGATCAGTTCGTATGCCTCATCGCGCGTGTCGATCGCGTCGCCGATGGCCGCGATGTCGGCCAGAATGGCGTCCACGGTTCCACCGGAGATGGAGAGCACCCGCGGTGGTGATGGAAGCGCTGCCGCAAGCCGGTGCACTGCCGCCTCGCTGACCGCGCAGACTTCGCAGAGCCCCTGCGTAATGACCAGGTCGGGAGCGAGCCGGGTCAGCAGCGCCTCATCGAGTGAGTACAGCGCGCTGCCGGATTCCGTGATCTCCCGGACGTCGTTGTCGATCGATGCGCTCGGCCCATCGGCGTCGATCACACAACGGGTGACGGCAGCGACCCCGGCGGGCGCACTGTCGCACGAATGCGAAACTCCCACCAGTTGCGCGCCAGCGCCGAGAGCGACGACGGTGTCCGTCGCACCGGGGAGGAGGGAGACGATGCGCACGTGATGAATGACAACAGCGCGAGAGCGGTGCGCAGTTTGCAGTTTGCCGAACTCCGCCTACCGCGAACCGCAGACCGCCATCTCGCAGTTGCCGTTACGGCACTCGGTTCTCGTACACTGCTTTCCCACCCACCCATGTCGACAGCACCCGCGTAGCCAGCACCAGCGATGCGGGCACGCGCATGATGTCCTGATCCAGCACGGTGAAGTCGGCGTATTTGCCAGGTGAGAGCGACCCCAGTTCGTTTTCCTGGAAGCCCGCGTAGGCCGGCCAGATCGTCATCGACTTGAGCGCTTCCTCACGCGTCATCGCCTGCTCGGGGTACCAGCCCCCGGCCGGCCAACCGTCGGCGTCCTGTCGCGCGATCGCCGCGTGGAATGAGATCAACGGGTTCACGAACTCCACCGGAAAATCGCTTCCATTGGGAATCACGACGCCCGTGTTGAGCAGCGACCGCCAGGCGTACGCACCCGGCAGACGGTGCGTGCCGAGTCGCGCGCCAGCCCAGTACATATCGCTCGTCTGGTGGCTCGCCTGCATCGACGGGATCACGCCGAGCCGGGCGAAACGCGGGATGTCGGCGTAGTTGATGATCTGCGCGTGTTCGACGCGGAACCGGTGGTCTGCCACCGGCACTTGCTTCAGTGCAGCCTCGAACGCGTCGAGCGTGACGCGATTGCCGCGGTCGCCAATGGCATGTGCGTTGACCTGCCAGCCGGCTCGGAGCGCCTTCACCGAAATCGATTCAATGAACTTCGGATCACTCACCAGCAAACCGGTGTTCTTTGCGTCGTCGCTGTATGGATCGAGGAGCGCGGCGCCGCGCGAGCCGAGCGCGCCGTCGGAGTAGAGCTTGATGCTGCGTACCCAGAGCGTGCCGCCATTGATCCCGCTCCTGGGGCCGGCGGCAATCAGCTGGTCGAGGGCCGCGCTCTCGGCGCGTCCGCCGGACACCATCGCATAGAGGCGGAAGTTCATTTGCCCCGCCTTGCCAAGTTCATCATAGATACTGAGCACTTCGGCACTTGATCCGGCGTCATGCACGCCGGTGAGTCCCCATTTCTGTGCGTCCGCAATCGCCGCGACCACATTCCGCTTCACTTCATCGCGCGAGAGCGGTGGAACAACGCGACTCACGAGGCCCATCGCGTTGTCAATGAATACGCCCGTCGGGTTCCCGTTTGCGTCCCGCATGATCTGGCCGCCCTCGGGGTCTTTCGTCGCGGCCGTGATGCCGGCCAGTTCCATCGCCTTCTTGTTCGCGTAGCTCGCGTGGCCGTCAATGCGTGTCAGCACGACCGGATTGTTCGGCATCGCAGCCGAGAGTTTTTCGTGCGACGGAAAGGCCGTGTTGCCCCAGCGATTCTGGTCCCAGCCTCGCCCAATGATCCACTGGCCGGCCGGGCGCCCCTGTGCCTTGGCCGTCACGCGCGCAACGACATCCTCCACGCTAGTCGAGCCGACAAGGTCGACGTTGGCCAGTGCCGACCCGAGGTTTGCCACGTGGCCGTGGGCGTCGACCATTCCGGGAATGACCGTGCGGCCGCCCAGGTCAATCACGCGCGTATTGGCGCCGCGCAGGACCATCGCGCCGCGCTGGTCGCCGACGAAGGCCACGCGCCCACCGCGCACGGCCATGGCGCTCACGACCGGGCGTGAATCGTCCACCGTATAGATGCGCGCATTGGTGACAATCAGGTCGGCAGGGGCCTGTGTCGGTTGCTGGGCGTGCACGGCTGGCACCCCCATTGCGGCGGCTGCCAGGAGGGCGCTGAATGCGCGCACGGCGCGCCTGCGGTCAAACGAAATACGGGTCATTCCGGCTCCAGTGCGGCTGCGCCGCGAAGGTCTCGAACAATGGCAATCCCCGCGGTCTGGATGGCGACGTCTCCGACGTCCACCCCCTCGGGGAAGATGCGCGCGAGTGACAGCGCCATGAATCGGCCTGACGCGGACACTGCATCGCTCAGTCGCTGGCCGGACGCGGCGGGCACATAACCGCGGACGGTGCGACCTCCCAGCAGCACAAACTCCACGATATGCTCGTCCATCCCTGCGCTCGTCGTCGGCGCGACCTGCACCTTTCCGTCCGGGGCTGAGGCCATCACGATATGGTCGCTGTGCACGATCAAGTGCCCTTCGGCGTCATCCGACTTCGTGCGGCGCGCCTGCATCAGGTTCATCCAGCCGGTGCGGGCGTTGAGGAATGCCACCAGTGACTGGCCGGCGCCGACCTTCACGGTGCCTTCGATCGCCGTCCCGTCACGCAGCAGAATCTGCAGCCGGCGGGCAATCGGTTGACGCGGACGGGTCGGGCGGCTGATTTCGCTCATGGGCGGATCTTCCGGTAAGCCTCCACCATCGCGGCATCGCGGGCCGCGACTGTGGCGGGTTTGGCCATCTCACGCTCAATATCGGCTATCTCGCGCGGCGCGTCGGCGCTTACCCGATCGAACCCCGTGGCGGTCACCACGTAATCATCTTCGATCCGCACGCCAATGTCGGCGTACTTCTTGACTGCGGTCGCGAGTTTGGCTCTGTATGCGGCGTTGGCAGGCGTATCGGGAACGAGATCCACCGTGTTCGCCCGGACGTAAATCCCCGGTTCAATGGAAAACGCGCTTCCCTCGATCATCCCGCTGGGCGTGGTGTAGGCATCGGCGTCATGGACATCGAGCCCAATGGGGTGTCCAAGGCCGTGCATGTAGAACAGCGACAGCTGTGAAACCTTGCGTCCTGGCCCGGCCTCGAAGGTGGCGCTCGGGCCCTCAATCAGTCCCACACGCGCCAGTCCCTCGCGCAGCACGGCGTTTGCGGAATCGGAGAGCTGGTTGAACCGCGCCCCAATCCTGATCTGACGCTCGGCGGCCTTCTGGGCAGCAAGCACGATCTCATAGATCGCGCGCTGTTCGGCGGAGAACGTGCCACTCACGGGCACGGTCCGCGTGATGTCGGCCGAGTATCCGCCGTAGAACGTGGACATATCCATGTTCACGACTTCGCCCGCCTGCATGTAGCGGTCATCGCGGTTGTAGTGGAGCGTGGTCGAGTTGGGCCCGGATCCGACGATCGACGGATAGCCCGGACGATCTCCGCCATTTCGGCGGAAGGTGTACTCGGCCAGCGCCTGAATCTCGAACTCGTTTACGCCCGGCTCGATGGCGCGCAGCGCTTCCGTATGCCCAGCGGCGCTGATCTTCGCGGCCATGCGAATCAGCTCCACTTCGGCGGGCGATTTTCGGCCGCGCAGCAGCAGCACATCTCGCGAGGCGTCGACCACACTGAGTGACTTGAACCGCTCCTTGATGTGGTCAACGAACTGGTCGTCCACGCTGCGGGGTGCCGCGTTCACCGGCACATCGGCGCCGGCGGTCGGCGCCGGCCGCGAGAGGTCGGCCACGACCATCAGTCGCGCGGCGTCGGTCAGCACGGAGTCGAGTACGGCCCGAAGGCTACGCACATCGCGGCCTGCCATGCCCGTCTTGGGTTTGACCGCGTCCACGCCCAACCGTTCGCCGGTCCAGACTTCCTGGGCTGGATCCTTGGGCGGCACGAACAGCAGCGGCGTATCCCTGCCGTTCTTGCGCACGACAATGAGCGCAGAGCCGGGTTCAAGGAACCCGGTCAGATACCTGAAGTTGTACGCTTGAAAGAACGCCTCGTGGTTGAGGCCAGGTTCGCGGGCGCCGAGTGCCAGATAGACACCGTCGCCCAGCTTGGCCGTGAGCGCTGCGCGGCGCGCGGCGTACTCGGTTTCCGTAACCTGTGCGCTGAGCGCCGGCGGGGCGATGAGGATTGCGCCGGCAATTGCCAGTCGGGCAGAGCGTCGAATGAGATCCAATTCGTCCTCGGGAAGTGTCGCTTTCGGCCAGCGGATGGCGGCGGCCGGGCGTAGAGTCTAATGTAAGTGTCCCGGCGGTCGCGCTACCACAGTCGCCAGCTGCTTAGGCACCGAGAGGCGCCGTCCGGCATCAAACACCAGCGGAG
>JARIET010000070.1 GCA_031127185.1 Gemmatimonadota bacterium
GCTCGGCATCGAGGCGCGTGAGCGCATCGTCCACGCTCGTCGCACCAGCCGCCACGTCGGCCAGGAGCGCGCGTACGCGCGCCCGGATCATTCGTCCCCGACCCCGGCAATCGCAGGCTCGGCCACTGTGTCGCCAGCGTCAGAATGCGCATCGGCATGCTCTCCGCGCCCAGCAGCGGCGAGGTAGTCGGCAAAGATGCCTTCGACTTCGGCAAAGCTGTTGACCTGGTGCAAACGTTTGCGGAGGTCGGCCGAGTGCGGAAGGCCGCGAACATACCAGCCCAAATGCTTTCGGAACTCGAGCGCGGCACCCACCGGATCGACCTCATACTCCTGCACCATCCGCGCATGATCGAGGGCGACTGCGAACCGTTCCTCGACCGGTGGCGTCGGAACGCGCATTGTCCCTTCGATGAGGGCACGTGCCTGTGCAAAAATCCACGGCTGCCCGTACGATCCGCGCGCGATCATCACCGCCGCGCAGCCAGTCTGGCGCCACATCCGATATGCGTCGGCGGCGGTCTTGATATCCCCGTTGCCGATCACCGGTATCTCGAGCGCCTGCGAGAGCGCAGCGATCTCCTCCCAGCGCGCCGAGCCGGTGTACATCTGCGAACGCGTCCGCGGATGCAGGGCGATGGCACGCACACCGGCGTCCTGACAACGGAGCCCGATAGCAACGGGGTCGCGCATTTCTTCGCTCCAGCCGCTGCGAATCTTGCAGGTGACTGGAAGGTGCGTGGCCCGAACGACCGCGCGGATCACATCCTGGACGAGGCCCAGATCCTTCAAGCATCCCGATCCGCCATTGCGCTTGACGACCTTCTTGACAGGGCAGCCGAAGTTGATGTCGATGAACTCGGGCTGGAATACGTCGGTGACCAATGCCGCAGCGTCGGCCATTGCGGCAGGTTCGGCCCCAAATATTTGTACGCCGATGGTCCGCTCGTCGGCGCTGAAATGCAGCTTGCTGAGCGTCGCCTGGTCCTCTCGGCGGATTCCCTCGGCTGACAGGAATTCGGTGACAACCACATCGGCGCCGTGCCTCCGGCAGAGCCGCCGAAATGGCGACTCCGAGACCCCAGCCATGGGTGCCAGGAACAGCGGCACTGCGTGGCCAGTCGGGTACGGAAACGGACGCATCATCGCAAGCTACCCAAACCGCCAACTGCTTGCAATATCACGATTTGACTCGCCTTGGAGTGCGCGTTACCTTAGGCTGGAGTGGCTCGATTTGACCTGATTTCCCGACGCCTCCGAGGCCCAGCGGAATGGAATTGCGCGAGTTCTTTTCGGAAGACGCCATCAAGCTCGATATCGAGGGCACGTCGAAGGACGACGTCCTCAAGGAGCTCATCGGGCTGCTCGGCCTCGACGAGAAGAACGAGGCAATGCTCTTCAAGATGCTCAAACGCCGAGAAAACCTCGGCTCCACGGGTATTGGCCGAGGCATTGCGATCCCGCATTGTCGTTCGTTGGTAGTGAGCAAGTTGCGCGTGGCGTTCGGCCGGAAAAAGGACGGACTGGACTTCAAGGCCATTGACGACAAGCCCGTCAACTTCTTCTTCCTGATCGTCGCCCCGCCGCTGGAAGTGTCCAACCAGTACCTGCCTGTGCTGGGCAAGATCGCGCAGTTCTCCAAGGAACCTGACGTCCCGGGCCGCCTCATGGACATCTCGGAGCCCGCCCAGTTCATGGCGCTCCTCAAGGAAAAAGGCGTCTGAGGCAGGCGCTGTCGTGACAGCGCCTCGCCCGTGGATCATCGGAGAGTCCACGTGGCCCACGGTTCGTGAGAGCCGTTATGACGTGATTGTGCTGCCCTGGGGTGCCTGCGAGGCGCACAACACGCACCTGCCCTACGCCACCGACAACATCGAGGTTGAACGGGTTGCAGCCGAAGCGGGGAGGCGGGCCTGGGACGGTGGTGCCCGAGTGGGCGTGCTCCCTGTGGTCCCATTTGGCGTCCAGACCGGGCAACTCGACATACCACTCTGCATCAACCTGAATCCCTCAACGCAGTCGCTCGTTCTTGGCGACATCGTTCGCGCGCTCGATGTGCAGGGGTTCCGCAAACTGGTGTTGCTGAACGGCCACGGTGGAAACGATTTCCGCCAGATGATCCGCGAGATCGAGCCCACAACGAACGTCTTCACCTCGACGATCAACTGGTACGCCGTTGAGGATCCGAAAGCCCACTTTACCGACGCGGGCGACCACGCGAGCGAACTCGAAACGAGCGTGATGATGCATATCGCGCCCGCCCTTGTGGCCCCGCTGTCGGACGCCGGTCCCGGGGCAGAGCGCAAATCCCGCATTACTGGCATCCGCGAGAAATGGGCCTGGGCGCCGCGCCAGTGGACGAGGGTCACCGACGACACCGGGATCGGAAACCCGGCACAGGCGTCGGCCGCCAAGGGCGCGCGATACTTCGATGTCGTCTGCGACCGGATCGCCTCGTACCTCAGCGAACTCGCGACGCTCGACCTGCACCACCGGTACGAGTAGCGGTCAGGCGCCGGGGACGGCGAACTCGTTCGTCTCCTCGATGCGGAGCCGCTCGATGTCGCGCGAGAGTCGCCAGCGCACGCGCAGGATCTGCGCCCCGGCGACGACCAGCAGGCTGCCGGCGAACGCCAGCCATATGCCACGGGCGCCCATTCCGGCCGGAAACGCCAGGTAGAGGCCGAGCGGCGCGCCGATGCCCCAGAATCCACCGAGGTGAATGAGCATCGGCACGCGCGTGTCCGCCGTGCCGCGGAGAATGCCGGCAGCCACACACTGAATGCCGTCAACGATCTGGAACACTCCCGCGATCACAATCAATGAGGCGGCCATAGCGCGTGTTTCCGGATCCGAGAGAAACAACCCCGCGAGCGGACCGGGCGCGACCAGAAAACCAAGCGCTGCGACAGTCATAAATGCGAGCCCGACGCCTAGCGCGGCAACCGAATCCCGGCGGGCGGCAGCAAGGTCGCCGCGGCCGATGGCGCGACCCACCATGGCCGCCGCTGCCGCCGAGACACCGAGCGGAACCATGAACGTGAGCGCCGCGAGATTGATGGCAATCTCGTGTGCTGCGAGTGGTTTCACGCCGATCCAGCCAATGGCAACAGCTCCTCCGGCGAACACGGCAACCTCCAGCCACTGTTGAAACGCCACGGGCAGCCCCACGCTGATCATTCGCCCGAGCGGACGCAGTTTCCATGCGTCGGTGAACCAGGGACGTAGCAGTGGAAGCAACTGATGGCGGCCGAACCAGAGCAAGATCGCGAGCATGGCCCAACGACCAATCACGGTCGAGATCGCGCTACCCAGGACGCCGTACGCGGGGAACCCCAGGTTCCCGTAGATCAGCAGCCAGTTGAGGACAAGATTGATGACGTTACCGGCGATGATGGCGATTACGATGGCGCGCGTGTGCGTCATGGCCTGAAGCGACTGCCGGAACGCGACAAAGAGATAGAATGGCAAGACGCTCAGCGCGGTCCAGCGCGAAAACGTCGCCGCGATAGGTGCGATTTCGGGTGGTTGGCGAAGCGCCGCCAGAAACAGCTCGCCGGGAAGTAGGAGCAGTGATGTGGGGATGGTCAGCATGACCGCGAGGATCACACCGCGCTGCACTCCACGAGCGGCGGCCGGCCGATCCGCCGCCCCAATGGCCTGCGATACAACCGGGTCGAGAACAAGCAGTAGCCCGATTCCGGGAATCGTAAGATTCACCCAATACAGGTGCGACAAGGCTACTGCGGCAACGGCATCCGGCCCCACGCGGCCGACCATGGCCGTGTCCACGACGCCGAGCAGCATGATGCCGACCTGCGCCAGCACCACCGGCCACGCGAGGCGGATCATCTCGCGAAACTCGGCTGCTGTCGGTCGGAGCACGGAGAGTTGCGGCATTAGAGGCTCAGCACGGAATATGCGAACAGCGCAATCATCACCGCGCTGAAAGCCGCTCCGTATACGACGCCGAGCACTGCGCTTCGCACGGCGACCTGGCCAGCGGTGCCGCCGAGAACGGTTTTCAACGCGACGATGCTGTACCAGGTGCTGTAAACCAGTCCGCCGATCCCGAGGACCAAGTCGAGGACGACACTCTGGGCCAGTCCGCCAAGCTTGGCCACAGTCATCCACGCAAAAAATGCTGCGTGCAGATGAAGCGAGAAATACAGGTGAGCTGGATACCGTAGGTCGCCACCCCGCCAGGCCGCCCAGGTGATGAGCGCAAAGAGCGGCATCAAGATGAACATCGCCGTAGGAATCTGCGCGAGAAATTGATCGTTCAGCGCACCGAGATTGTCGACCACGTCCGCGGCCTGCGCCGAATCCACGTACTGTCGCAGCGCCGCAATCGCCTCTGCCCTGGCAGCGGGGTCCACAGTGCCACCCACCGTGCTTCCAGCCGCACCGGCATCAGAGATTGTGAGCCGAGCGACTTCCCGCGCCGCGCGCCCCGTGATGCGCTCGACCAGCGGCCCGCTTATGAAGAAGGCAACACTGCAGATCACATAGACGCGAAAAGGCGAGAGCCACCGGGCTCGGCGGCCGGCGAGGAAATCGGCGGTCAACCGCCCTGGCTGGAGCAGCAGTGCCTTCAGCGTGGCGGGGATTTTCCCGTCCCAGTTGAAAAGATCTCCCGCGGCGTCGCGCGCAACGTCGCGCAGCGTCGGATTGAGAGCCACGACCCGCTGTCCGCACGCCGGGCAATACTCGTCGGCGACTGTTGCCCCGCAGTTTGCGCAGCTGCGCGGCGCCCGGGGTGGCGCCGCGTCGCCTACTCCCACTCGATCGTTGCCGGCGGCTTGCTGCTCACGTCGTACACGACGCGATTCACGCCGGGCACCTCATTGATAATGCGGTTCGACATGCGGGCCAGCACCTCGTGCGGAAAACCAAACCAGTCGGCCGTCATGCCATCACGGCTGGTCACTGCGCGAAGCGCTATCACGTGCTCGTATGTGCGCCCGTCGCCCATGACGCCCACTGACCGAACCGGTAGGAACACGGCAAATGCCTGCCAGATGTCGTCATAGAGGCCGGCGGCGCGAATCTCCTCGAGATAGATCGCGTCGGCCTTCCGCAACGTGGAGAGGTCGGTTTCGGTCACCGCTCCCAGCACGCGAATCGCCAGGCCTGGTCCGGGGAACGGATGGCGGCCGACCATTTCCTCGGGCAGGCCAAGCGACCGTCCCACATTTCGCACTTCGTCCTTGAACAGTTCGCGGAGCGGCTCAATCAACTTGAACTTCATGTCCGGCTTGAGCCCGCCCACGTTGTGGTGCGTCTTGATCGTCGCACTCGGGCCGCCTTTCGGGCTCGCTGACTCGATGACGTCGGGGTACAGCGTCCCTTGTACGAGGAACTCTGCGTCCTTCCCTTCCCGTGCCGCAGCCTCTTCAAACACATCAATGAACGTATGGCCGATGATCTTGCGTTTCTCCTCCGGGTTCTCGACGCCCTTCAGCGCAGACAGGAATCGCTCCTCGGCGCGCACCGTGACCAGCTTCATGCCGAGGTGCTTGCCCATGGTGCGCTCGACCTGTTCGCGCTCGTTGAGCCTGAGCAGACCGGTGTCCACGAAGATGCAGGTCAGTTGATCGCCAATTGCCTTGTGGACGAGCGCCGCCGCCACCGATGAATCCACACCACCCGACAGGCCGCAGATGACGTGTGACGCGCCCGCGGTGGCACGAATCTTGGCAAGCTCCTGCTCGATGAACGACCCAGGGGTCCAGTCGGGCGTGGCGCCGCACACTTCAAACAGGAAGTTCTCGATGATCTGCGCGCCGCGCGTCGTGTGCGCGACTTCAGCGTGGAACTGGATCGCGTGAATGGGCTTCGTCTTGTGCCGGAACCCGACGAGTGGATTGTCGGCACTTGATGCCGTGCGTACGTAGCCCGGAGGAACGGTCTCCACGTGGTCCGCGTGGCTCATCCACACCTGTGTGTGTTCACCGGCAGTGAATCCCGCCCACACGCCCGCCGGTTCCTCGATCGTGACCTCTGCACGCCCGTACTCGCGGCGGCCGCTTCCCACCAACGTTCCGCCTTCGGTGTGAGCAATCCACTGCATGCCGTAACACACACCCAGCAGCGGGGCTATGTCGAATATTTCCTTCTCGAACGTGGGCGCCCCCGCGTCAGTGACTGAACTGGGGCCGCCGCTGAGGATAATGCCGGTCGGTTTCCAGTCGCGAATCCACGCCAACGAACGCGTTGGCGGATGAATCTCGCAGTAGACGTGGGCCTCGCGAACGCGGCGGGCGATGAGCTGGGTGAACTGGCTTCCGCAGTCGAGAATCAGGATTCGCGAGGTCATTCGTTCGTCAGGTCTTCCAGTGATCGCCGGTCAGCTTGATGAACTCGGCGTGCTTCGTATTGAGGTCGAGGACGGCAGCCGTCGGCGCGCCGTGGATCCAGCCACAGGCTTCGCCCGGACAGATGATCGTGGAATCGCCCCGCGTCTTGAGCGACTGCTGGTGCTCCATGCCGTGAACGACGATGTGGTGCTGCTTGATGGAGCGCAGGCTCACGTCGCCAATGTCATGCACCACGAGGATCTTCTGGTCGCCAATGGTGATGCTGTGCGGCGACTCAAACAACTCATGGCCCATTCCCTGTGCCGCGAACGCCTTCAATCCTTCCGGGTCACCATCGTTGTGGCCAAAGACTCCTGCCAGCGCGACCCCCGCTTCCTGAAACGGTTGCAGGGAGAAGGGCGAGCAATAGTCACCCGCGTGAAGCACCATGCCAACGCCGCGCGCCGTCATCTCTTTGAGCAGCTCGCGAATTGCGGGCAATCGGTCGTGCGTGTCCGACATCAGGCCTACGAGCATCAGGCATCCCTCCAGTTCGGGTCCTCGAGCTCAAGCCGCATCAGGTCGTCGTACGTTTCGCGCGCGGTCACCACGGCATGCCGGTGACCGTCCACCATCACCTCAGCCGCACGGAGGCGGGCGTTGTAATTGGAAGACATAACGTAGCCATACGCCCCCGCCCCGTGTACGACCATCAGGTCGCCAGCCTGCACTTCGTCCACTTCACGGTCGAGCGCCAGGAAGTCCCCCGTTTCACACACTGGCCCTACGACGTCCGCGGTGACGCGCATTCCCGTCGGGCGAACCGCGTCGATTCGATGGTACGCATCATAGTGCGACGGGCGCAGCAGGTCGTTCATCCCGGCGTCAACGATCACGTACTGCTTGCCGCCGCTTTCCTTGCGATAGAGCACGCGCGTCAACAGCACGCCGCTCGCGCCGACGAAGAATCGCCCCGGCTCCACGAGCAGTTCCACTCCAAGATCGCGCACCGTAGGGGCAACCGTGGCGCCAAACCCAACCAGGTCAGGCTCGGGGTCGCCAGTGTTGTACGCGACAGGTAGCCCACCACCAATGTCGATATAGCGAATCTGTGCGCCGGCCGCACGGAGTTCGCCGGTCAAGCCGGCGAGTCGAGCAAGGCCTGCCCGATACGGCTCCAGGGTGGCCAACTGGGAGCCAACGTGCATATCCAGGCCCACTAACTGCACATGCTGCATTTGCAGCGCCTGGCGGGCAACGCCAAGCGCCGACTCGTGCGGAATGCCGAACTTGTGGCCTCGCTCGCCCGTGGCGATGTACGCGTGCGCGTTGGCAATGCGGACTTCAGGGTTCACCCGTAGTCCCACTGGCGCAGCCATTCCAAGGTCACGTGCGATTTCGTTCAACAGCACGATCTCGTCAAGCGACTCAACATTGATGAGCTTGATGCCTGCCTGGATCGCCTCGCGCAGTTCGCGTGCGGTCTTGCCCACCCCGCCGCACACAATGTCCTGCGGACCGAAACCGGCGCGAAGTGCACGGGCCAGTTCGCCCCCACTCACGACGTCCACGCCCGAGCCAAGTTCACGCAACAGGGTCAGGATCGACCGATTCCCGTTCGCCTTGCAGCTGTAGTGGATGCGCGACGCACAACTGTCGAGCGCCTGCGCAAGCGCCCGGTAACGCGAGCGAATCGCCGCGGCACTGTACACGAACGTGGGCGTGCCCGCGGCGATGGCGACGGCCTCCGCCGGCACGTCTTCGCAGAAGAACGCGCCGTCGCGATGCACGAACGGCTGTGCTAGTACGCCTTGGCCCACACAACCTCATACTTGGCGGGTTCGCCCGTGACGAGGCATTTCGCCGGCGCGGTTGCGGAGCGGAATTCCTCTACCGGGATCACGCGGATCGTTGCCTTCGTTTCTTCCTTGACCCGAGCCTCAACTGCCGGGTCGCCGTTCCAGCCGGCGTACACGAAGCCGCCGTCGCCAGCCATGATCTCCTTGAACTGATCATAGGAGGTCACACCACGAATGCTCGCCGCCTCGCGGCGGGCCTTGGCAGCCGCAAACATGTCGGCTTGAATCGTGTCGAGGAGCCTGGCAACCGCCTCTGCCACACCGTCGCGCGGAATCGGCGCCTTGGCCCTCGTGTCGCGTCGCGCCGAGAAGACCGATCCCTTCTCGAGATCTTTCGGGCCAAGTTCAAGACGGAGCGGGATGCCCCGTAGTTCCCACTCGTAGTACTTGGCGCCGGAGCGGATGCCTTCGCGGTCGTCCACGTGCACACGGAGCTTGTCCGACGCCCCACGGCCAGTCCAGCCCGTGAGCTCGGCCTTCAGTTTCATCGCCGCCTCAACCATCGCCGGGCGTTCGTCATTGGTCTTCCAGATCGGCACAATCACGATTTCGATTGGCGCGAGCTTCGGAGGTGTGACGAGCCCGTTGTCATCGCCGTGCGTCATCACCAAGCCGCCGACGAGCCGCGTGGACACACCCCAGCTCGTGTTCCAGGCGAATGCTTCCTCGCCCTTCTCAGTCTGGAACTTGAGATCGAAGGCCTTGGCAAAGTTCTGGCCAAGATTGTGCGATGTCCCCGCCTGCAGCGCCTTGCGGTCCTGCATCATGGCCTCGATGCAGTAGGTGCGCAGCGCCCCGGCAAAGCGTTCGCTGTCGCTCTTCAGGCCGGTGAGCACCGGCATTGCCATCCACTCTTCCGCAAACTTGCGGTAAATCCCCAGAATGGTGAGAGCCTCCGCCTCGGCCTCATCGTGCGTGGCGTGGGCCGTGTGTCCTTCCTGCCAGAGAAACTCTAGGGTGCGAAGAAACAAGCGCGTGCGCATCTCCCAGCGCACGACGTTCGCCCATTGATTGATCAGGATAGGCAGGTCCCGATAGCTCTGGACCCACTTGGCGTACATGTGGTAGATGATCGTCTCGCTGGTGGGCCGAACAACGAGTGGTTCCTCGAGTTCCTTGCCGCCACCGTGCGTGACAATGGCGAGCTCAGGTGCGAAGCCCTCGACGTGCTTCGCCTCCTTGGCGATGAAGCTCTGCGGAATGAAGAGCGGGAAGTAGGCGTTGACGTGTCCCGACTCCTTGAACATGTCGTCGAGGGCGCGCTGCATGCGCTCCCAAATGCCATACCCATTGGGGCGAATCACCATCGAGCCCTTCACTGGCGAGTAATCAGCCAGCTCAGAGCGGAGGACCAGTTCGTTGTACCAGGCGCTGAAGTCTTCGGCGCGCGTGGTGAGCTTCTTGTCGTCAGACATCGTTGGGAGAGTTGAGAGGTCAGCCTTCAGGGTGGGCGCATCGCGGTGAATGTCAGGCGTGACCCCGCGGAGGCGGGCGCAGCCCAGCCACGAACGCGCGGAGTCGGGCGAGCGGTTCCCCGCCCGCGAGCAACCCTGCGCTGTCGTCGTTGAACACCGGTGCTTCGTTGCCCTTCCCCTCAACCGCCTTGGCCGCCACGCGGCCGCCCTCGTCGAAGTAGATCGCGGCAAGCGCGCCCGATTTCTTCGCCGATTCAAACTGATTGCGCGGTGCCGCCATATAGCGGGCCTCGCTCATGGCGTGGTCCACCGACAGACCGGCGCGGCGCAGCACCGTGGCAAGCCGAAGCGCGTCGTCGTACGTCGCCGCCACCGAACCCGGGCCGCCGATGATGAACAGATCCGCGCCAGACCCGGCACCGGCAGGCATGAGGCCGCGATCCTTGAGCAACTCGCCCAGAACCACATCCCCCATTCCGAAACCGAGCGCGGGAAGGTCCACTCCGCCCAGGTCCTTGAGAAGGCTGTCGTAGCGGCCCCCGCCACACACTGCGCGGAGTTCGCCTTTGGCATCGAACAGTTCAAAGACGGTGCCCGTGTAGTACGCCAGGCCACGCACAATGGAGAGATCCACATCCACCCAGTCGCCGATGCCCAGCGCCCGCGTGTGCGAGACGTAGGCATCAAATCGCGTCAGCGCATCGCGAACTGAGGCGTGCGTGCCATACGCCGCTCGGATGCGCTCAAGCGCGCCCGGTTGTGTCAGCGCCATCACCGCGTCGATTGCGACAGTGCCAAGGCCGGCGTTGCTCAGCTTTTCACGTGCCACGTCATCCGGCTGGCGCCCCGTCTTGTCCAGCACGCCGTAGGCGACCGCCAAGCCAGCGTCACGCACGCCGATGGCATCGAGGATGCCGTTCAGCAGGCGCCGATCGCTCACTCGCGCTCGCACGTCGTTCGGGCCGAGCCCCAACTCCAGCATGACCGACACGGCAACCGCCAGCAGTTCAGCGTCGGCCACCTCGCTCGCCTCGCCGACGATGTCGACGTTCAGCTGGAAGTGCTCGCGCAGGCGCCCGCGCTGCGCGCGCTCATAGCGAAACAGCTGCGGAATCGAAAACCATCGCACGGGCTTTCGCAGCGCATTTGCGCGCGCGGCCACCATCCGGGCGAATGTCGGTGTCATTTCCGGACGCATCGCAACCTGACGGTCGCCTTTGTCCGTGAAATTGTAGAGTTGCCCTACGATCTCATCGCCGCTCTTCTTGGTGTACAGGTCGAGCGGTTCGAGCGGCGGACCATCGTATTCCACAAACGCGAAACGCCGGGCGACTTCCCGCCACGCCCGAAAGATGTGGGCGCGGTGCGCGAACTCGTCTGGATAGAAATCTCGGAACCCCGGAAGCGCTCCTCCTGCCATCCGGTAAAGCTAGTCTCCGAACGAACTTAC
>JARIET010000071.1 GCA_031127185.1 Gemmatimonadota bacterium
ACGGGCGTGCCGGCCAAACGAACAGGCTGGATGTGCGAGTGCGGGGTGAAGCTCCAGGAGGACATCCTCGAGATTCGCTGCTCAGAGTGCGGGAAAAACTATTCGCGCAAGAGCCACGTTTTGACCCGTGTGGAAGAGGAACCGAAGTGAGCGAACCGATTCGCGTTGCCCTGGTCGGGTGCGGACGCATCAGCAGGAACCACTTCGATGCGATCGCCAAGATCGGTGACATGCGCCTGACCGCGGTCTGCGACGAGGTGGAAACGCGAGCTCGTGAGGCCGGTGAGCAGCGAGGCGTCGCCTGGTACACCGATTTCGCAAAGCTGCTCGCCGAGGCGCCCTGCGACGCCGTCGTGATCGCGACGCCGAGCGGACTGCACCCGGCCCACGGCATCGCTGTCGCGCGGGCAGGGAAGCACGTCATCTGCGAAAAACCGATGGCCACGAGCCTCAAGGGCGCCGACGACCTGGTACGCGCCTGCGATGAGGCCAGGGTTCAACTCTTCATTGTGAAGCAAAACCGGCTCAATCCGGCGATTCAGCTGCTCAAGCGAGCTGTCGACAAGGGGCGCTTCGGGCGCATCTACATGGCCAACACCACGGTGTTGTGGTCACGGCCGCAGGAGTACTACGACCAGGCGCCCTGGAGGGGAACCTGGGAGTTTGACGGCGGTGCGTTCCTGAATCAGGCATCGCACTATGTGGACCTGATGCAGTGGCTCGTGGGCCCGGTTGACAGTGTCATGGCCAAGACGGCGACGCTCGCGCGGCGGATTGAATCCGAAGATTCCGGGATTGCCGCGCTCAAGTTCAGGAGCGGTGCGCTGGGATCGATCGTGGTGACAATGCTCACGTTTCCGAAGAATCTCGAAGGGTCGATCACGATCCTGGGCGAAAAGGGCACGGCCAAGGTTGGCGGCACGGCAGTCAACAAGGTCGAGCATTGGAGTTTTGCCGACTACGACGATGACGACAAACTCGTCGACCAGGCGGCCACCGCCCCCACTTCCGTGTACGGCTTCGGGCACGAGGGGTACTACCGGAATGTCGTCGCCGCGCTGAGGGGCCATGAGCGGCCCGACACCGACGGGCGGGGTGGCCGGAAGTCGCTTGAACTGATTCTGGCCATCTACGAGTCGGCACGGACCAACCGGGACGTCGCGCTACCGCTGAAGTAGCTGACATTCGTTGACTTCCCCGGGGGGCGGGGCAATTTTTACAGGCTGCCCAACAACTATAGAGAGCCCCGACCGATGGCCGTACCCCTTCTCGACCTGAAAGCCCAGCACGCGACCGTGCGGGACGAGGTCGTTCGCTCGATGATGCAGATAGTCGACGATCAGGCCTTCATCCTTGGCCAGCCGGTCAGCGACCTGGAGGCAGACGTCGCCCGGCTGTCAAAAACGAAATATGCGATCGGGTGTGCGAGCGGTACCGATGCGCTGCTCCTCGCGCTGAAGGCCCTCGACGTCGGCAGTAGCGATGAGGTGATCACGACGCCGTTCACGTTCTTCGCGACGGCCGGCACAATTCACAACGCCGGCGCGCGCGCGGTCTTTGTCGATATCGACCCGAAGACCTACAACATCCGCGCCGACCAGGCGGCTGCGGCGGTGACGTCGAAGACCAAGGCCATCGTTCCGGTTGACCTTTTCGGGCAGATCGCCCCGGTCGAAGACATTCAGCGCCTCGCGCCGCGGACGCCGATAATCGAGGATGCGGCACAGTCCATCGGCGCGCGGCGGTCTATCGATGGTGAGTGGCGGATGGCCGGCGAATGCGCCACGATCGGGACGTTTTCGTTCTTTCCGTCCAAGAACCTCGGGGGCTACGGCGACGGCGGCATGATGGTCACGCAGGACGAGGCCTTGTTCAACCGGCTGATGCGGCTGCGCACGCACGGCAGCGTGAAGACCTATTATCACGAGGAAGTGGGCTTCAACTCGCGCCTCGACGCGCTGCAGGCCGTGGTGCTTCGCGCAAAGCTCCCGCACCTCGCTGCCTGGTCCGCCAAGCGCCGCGAGAATGCCGCATATTACTCCGCCGCATTTGCTGACATTTCCGATATCGTGCCGCCGTACGTGGAGCCGGCGAGCGAGTCGATCTTCAACCAGTACACCATCCGGGTTCCACGTCGCGACGCACTGAAGGCTCATCTTGCCGCGAAGGGCGTTGGGCACTCGGTGTACTACCCGCTGCCGCTCCACTTGCAGGAGTGCTTCGCGTACCTCGGCTACAAACAGGGTGCGTTTCCTGAGTCGGAGAAGGCCGCCAACGAAGTGCTGTCACTCCCGGTTTTCCCGGAGCTCACCCGCGCACAACTCGACGAAGTGGTTGCCGGTGTGCGTTCATTCTTTGGCCGGTGATTCGATGACGCCCCAGACACTCGTCAAGGACCGGCTGCTCGCGAAACTTCGTGACCGGTCCGCCACGACCGGCGTGATCGGTCTTGGTTACGTTGGGCTCCCGCTGGCCATGGAGCTGGCCGAGGCCGGTTTCCAGGTGATTGGCTACGACGTGAGCGAGCGCGTAGTTCGCGCCCTGATGCGAGGCGAGTCGCACATCCAGGATGTGCCTGCGAAGCAGGTGGCCAGGCACGTCAAGTCGGGCCGGTTCATCGCAACGACCGACGAAGCCAGACTCACCGATTGCGACGCGATCTCCATCGCTGTGCCGACCCCGCTCGCCAAGACGCGCGACCCGGACATGGCATATGTGATCGCTGCGTCAGAAGCCGTGGCCCGGCGCGCGCGGGCGGGGATGATCATCGTGCTCGAAAGCACCACATACCCTGGCACCACTCGCGATGTGCTGCAGCCGCGACTTGAATCGCGCGGGCTGGTGCTTGGCGTGGACGTGTTCCTGGCGTTCTCACCGGAGCGGGTTGATCCCGGCAATCCGACCTGGAACACGAAGAACACGCCGAAGGTGCTCGGCGGCATTACGCCCGCGTGCACGGAAGTCGCCACGGCGCTGTACGAGTCGTGCATCGATCGCGTCGTTCCTGTGTCGTCACCAGAGTCGGCGGAGCTGGTGAAACTCCTGGAAAACACCTTCCGCTCGGTCAACATCGCGATGGTCAATGAGATGGCCATCATCTGCGACCGGCTGGGCGTAGACGTCTTTGAAGTGATTGATGCCGCCTCGACGAAGCCCTTCGGGTTCATGCGCTTCACGCCGGGCCCCGGTATCGGCGGTCACTGCATCCCGCTGGATCCACACTACCTGGCGTGGAAGATGCGCACGTTGAACTACAAGACCCGGTTCATCGACCTGGCGAGTGAAATCAACTCAGGGATGCCGGATGTCGTCGTGCACAAGATCGCGGATGCCCTGAACGATGATCGCAAGGCGCTTCGCGGCAGCCGGATTCTTGTGCTTGGTGTGGCGTATAAGAAGGACATCGATGACATGCGCGAGAGTCCGGCACTCGACGTCATGCGCCTGCTGGAAGAGCGTGGCGCTGAAGTGCAGTATCACGATCCGCATGTCGCGAGCTTCCGCGAGGACGGCCACGAGCGTGCGAGCGTGGCGTTGACGGACGCGGTGCTTGCCAAGGCTGACGCGGTGGTCATCGTGACGGACCATTCGTCGATCGATTGGGCGCGGGTCACGTCGAAGGCATCGTTGATTATCGACACGCGAAACGCGCTCGGGCGTTCGGGGCCCACCAAGGCGCGGGTCGTCGCGTTGACGCCGCGTGCCGCCGCGCTGCGCACGGCCAAGCCCTCCAAGGCGCCCGCGATCAAGCGGCGCGCGAAGGGGAAGTAACTCGTCGTGCATATCACGGTCGTGGGTACGGGGTACGTCGGCCTGGTGGCGGGCGCATGCTTTGCCGAGACGGGCAGTGAGGTGACCTGCGCTGACCTGGATGCAAAGAAGGTTGCGGGGCTGAAGCAGAACATCCTGCCGATCTACGAACCCGGGCTCGATACGCTGGTCGAGCGGAATCAGGCGCAGGGTCGGTTGCAGTTCACGACCGACGTTGCTGACGCGGTTCGGAAAGCCGATGTCATCTTCATTGCCGTCGGCACGCCGCCCGACGAAGATGGTTCGGCCGATCTATCGCACGTGCTGGCGGTCGCAGAGACTATCGGCCAGAACCTGACGCGTGAGGCTGTGGTCGTCACCAAGTCGACGGTGCCGGTTGGCACGGCCGACAAGGTGCGCACGGCGGTGGCCAGGCACGCCAAGTTCCCATTCCACATCGTCTCCAATCCCGAGTTCCTGAAGGAAGGCGCGGCGGTGGATGACTTCCTCAAGCCAGACCGGGTGGTCCTGGGTGTGGATTCGGACTTCGCGCGCACGGCCATGACCGAGCTCTATGGGCCGTTCGTGAGGACGGGAAAGCCAGTGCTGTTCATGGACATCCCGTCAGCCGAGATGACGAAGTATGCGGCCAACGCGATGCTTGCGACCCGTATCTCGTTCATGAACGAGATCGCCAATCTCTGTGAGCGGGTCGGAGCAAATGTCGACCTGGTTCGAAAGGGAATCGGCAGCGACTCGCGTATCGGTTCGAGCTTTCTCTTCCCGGGGCCCGGGTATGGCGGATCCTGCTTCCCCAAGGACGTGAAGGCGCTGCTCAGGACGTCGGAAGACATGGGGGCGCCGATGAAGGTGTTGCGCGCCGTCGAAGAGGCCAACGACCGCCAGAAGGGCCTGCTCTTCGAGAAGCTGCACCGCGCGATTGGTGATGTGCGGGGCAAGCGCATAGCGATATGGGGCCTCGCCTTCAAGGCGCAGACGGATGACATGCGCGAGTCGCCAGCGCTGAACCTGATCGACTCCCTGCTGGCCGGCGGCGCCACCGTCGTCGCGCACGACCCGGCTGCGATGCACGAGGCCGAACGCCGCCTTGGCGCCAGCATTGCGTTCGCGAAGTCCAACTACGATGCGCTCACGGATGCCGATGCGCTCGTGGTGGTCACCGACTGGAATGAGTATCGATTCCCCGACTTTGCGCGAATCAAGGCGGCGCTCAGGCATCCACTGCTGGTCGATGGCAGGAACTTGTACGATCCGACCAAGATGGCGCAGCTGGGCTTCACCTATCGATCTATCGGTAGGGGCACTGAATGAGGGTGTTGATCACCGGCGCCGCCGGATTCCTGGGATCGCACCTCACGGACCGCTTCATCGCCGACGGGCATTCGGTCGTCGGGCTCGACAACTTCATCACCGGGCATCCGGACAACATCGCGCACCTGATCGGCCACGATCGCTTCACGTTCATTCGGCATAACATCTCGGAGTTCACGTATGTGGCTGGTGAACTCGACGGCGTGCTCCACTTCGCCAGCCCGGCGAGTCCGATCGACTACCTGAAGCTCCCGATCCAAACCCTGAAAGTCGGGTCTCTGGGCACCCACAATGCGTTGGGCATCGCGCTGGCCAAGAAGGCACGGTTCTTCCTGGCGTCAACCAGCGAAGTGTATGGCGATCCGCTCGTGCATCCGCAGCCAGAGACGTATTGGGGAAACGTGAATCCCGTCGGCCCTCGTGGCGTGTATGACGAGGCAAAGCGCTTTGCCGAGGCGCTCACGATGGCGTATCACCGGTCGCACGGCGTGGACACGCGGATTGTACGGATTTTCAATACGTACGGCCCGCGCATGCGGCCGTTCGACGGCCGCGTGGTGTCCAACTTCATCGTGCAGGCTTTGGCCAACGCTCCGATCACGATGTATGGCGACGGGTCGCAGACGCGCTCGTTTTGCTACGTCTCCGACGAAGTCGAAGGGATCTACCGCTTGTTCATGAAAGGTGATGCGCAACCCACCAACATCGGCAACCCGGTGGAGTTCACCGTTCGGCAGCTGGCGGAACTGGTGATCGAACTGACCGGGGCCTCGAGTGCGATTGTCTCGCGACCGCTCCCCGAGGACGATCCCAAAGTGCGGAAGCCGGACATCACCAAGGCGCGCACAACCCTGGGCTGGGAGCCGTCGGTGGACCTCAGGGAAGGCGTGAAGCGCACGATCGAGTTCTTCCGCGGCCTGGTGGGCACGCCGCGCATGCAGGAGCGGGCGTGAGCACACGAACCGTTCGCCCCGCTTCGGGTACCAAAGTGTTGATGTCCTATCGTCGATTCGTCACCGTTCTCGTCGCCGTCGTTGGAATCGTTTCAGCCAGCGGATGCGGCCGTGGATTTCAGTTGCGCAAGTATCCGGCCGCGGATGCGCTGTTCGCCGCGTCGCTGGCCGAACTGGGCAAGCAGAAATGGGACAACGCGATCACCGGGTTCGAGAAATTGACCCTGGACCTGTCCGCGCGCGACACGATCCTCCCCCTGGCGCACTGGTACCTGGCGCAGGCGCATGCCGGGAAAAAGGAGTTCATCCTTGCGGCGACGAGCTACTCACGGCTTGCCGAGGCGTTCCCGGATGACACGCTCGGCGATGACGCCCTGTTCGCCTCGGGCCGCTCCTACCTCAAGCTCTGGCGAAGCCCGACCCTCGATCCCCAGTATGGTACATTGGCGCAGGTGCAGTTCCGTCAGTTGCTCAATGTCTATCCGGAATCGCCGTTGAAGGCCGAGGCGGAGAAAGGCCTGCTCTCCATTGATGAACAGTTCGCCGCGAAGGACTACCTCACCGGGGTGTTCTACGTGCGGCGGAATGCCTTCGATTCGTCAATCATCATGTTCAAGGATGTCGTGAAGAACTACCCGAACACGGATCACGCACGGATGGCGCTGCTGCGAATGGTCGAGGTGTACCGCCACCCTCGCATGAACTACAAGGAAGAGGCGGCGGAGACCTGCGGTACGCTGCGCACCGCCTATTCCGGGGATCCAGAGGTCGTGCGTACCTGCCCGGTGGCGGCAGTGGCCGACAGTATGGCGAAGCCGGTCAAGCCGCCGGTGGATACCACCACCGGCTCGGCCGGGCGCTCGCGCTAGGCCCGAGCGCCTCGCGCACGGCGGTCGCTGCAGTGCGGATCGGCATCCTCGGGGGGACGTTTGATCCCCCGCACATTGGCCACCTGCTTGCCGCCACGGACGCCTGCGAACTGCTCGCACTGGACCAGCTGATCTTCGTCCCCACGGCCACGCAGCCCCTCAAGGCCGGGGCGCCGGTCGCTGCCGCCGACGAGCGCCTGGAGATGGTCAAGCTCCTGTGCGGTCCCGATTCACGATTCCTTGTGTCAGACGTGGAGGTGCGCCGGGGCGGGTTATCTTTCACGGTTGACACGCTCCGGGCGTTTCGGGAGCAATGGCCTGCCGAAACGGCGGAGCTGGTCCTGCTTCTTGGCGGGGATGCTGCGGCACAGTTCCCGCGTTGGAAAGAGCCCCAGATCGTGCATGCGCTGGCGCAGGTGGTGGTGATGACGCGCGGGGAGCCGTCGGTCCCGGGATTGGCGAAGGGGATGACCACGGTCGCCACGCGTCGGGTGGATGTCTCGTCGACAGAAGTGCGTGAACGCATACGCGGGGGGCGCACCGTGCGTGGCCTCGTGACGGAAGGGGTGGCGGCGTACATCGAACGCCGCGGGCTCTACCGGTAACCGAACCAGGAAAGCAATGCTGAAGGCACTGATAGGAAGCGTCTTTGGAACGCGACACGACCGCGAGCGGAAGCGGATGCAGCCGATCGTGGACGACATCAACGAAGTCGGCGAGCGACTCAAGGGCGTCAGTGACGACGCGCTGAAGGCGCAGACCGCAAAGTTTCGCGCGACCATAGAGGAACGCACGGCAGCGCTGCGGGGCAAGATCGCCGCGCTGAAAGAGCAGAAACGGGTCGCCGCCGACGCCGCGGCGCGCGAAGAAATCGACCGCGAACTGGGTGGCTTGGACGGGCAGGGCGGCGTCGAGAAGGAATACCGTGTGGCGCTGCGGAATACGCTCGACGACATCCTTCCCGAAGCCTTTGCGACGGTACGCGAGGCGGCGCGCCGCATGGTCGGCACGACGGTCTCCGTGACCGGCCAGGATCTCGTCTGGGACATGGTGCACTACGATGTGCAGCTGATCGGTGGCGTGCAGCTGCATCTGGGCCGCATCGCAGAAATGGCGACCGGCGAAGGCAAGACATTGGTCGCCACGCTCCCTCTCTATCTGAACGCACTTCCGGGACGTGGGGCGCACCTCGTCACGGTCAACCCGTACCTCGCCCGCCGCGACTCGCAGTGGATGGGCCACCTGTTCAAGTGGCTCGGTCTCACGGTGGGCTGCCTCGATGACACGGAGCCGGGCACGTTCGAACGTCGTGCGGCGTACGAGTGCGACATCACCTACGGGACCAACAACGAGTTCGGGTTCGACTACCTGCGTGACAACATGGTCGTCGCGACCGAGCAGCGCGTGCAGCGCAGCCACATCTTCGCGATCGTCGACGAAGTTGACTCGGTCCTTATCGACGAAGCCCGCACGCCGCTGATCATCTCCGGCCCAGTCGGGGACCAGGGCGATGCGGCGTATGCAGAGTACAACTCCGCGGTCGGCCGCCTGGTGCGCCGGCAGACGGAAATGGCCAACGACCTGGTCGCCGCCGGAGAGAAGGCCCTCGCCGCCAAGGACGAGAATGCCGCGATGATGGCATTATACCAGGCGCGGCTCGGCTCGCCGAAGAACAAGCGGCTGATGAAGGCGATGCAGGAGCCCGGGGTGAAGCAAATGGTGCTCAAAATGGAACTCGAGCACATTGCCGACCGCAAACTTCCGGCGGGAAAGCAGATGTACAAGGAGCTCGAGAACGACCTGCTCTTTGTGCTCGACGAACGCGGCCACACGGTGCACCTCACGGATCGCGGCGTCGAATTCATGTCGCCGAACGATCACGACGCGTTTGTGCTGCCTGACATCTCGATCGAGATTGGACGGCTTGAGAAGTCGGAGATGCCGGCGACGGAGAAGCTGGAAGCCCGGCGCGTGATCGAGACGGAGTACGCGAACAAGAGTGAGAAGCTGAACATCGTCCATCAGCTCCTCAAAGCCCACGCGTTGTACGAGAAGGACGTGAATTACGTGGTGCAGGACGCTCAGGTCCTGATCGTCGACGAGTTCACCGGCCGGACGATGCCCGGACGTCGCTGGAGCGAGGGCTTGCACCAGGCTGTGGAGGCCAAGGAAGGCGTTCAGGTGAAGGGCGAGACGCAGACGCTCGCCACGATCACGATTCAGAACTACTTCCGCATGTATGAGAAACTCTCGGGCATGACCGGCACCGCCGAGACGGAAGAAACGGAGTTCTTCCAGATCTACGGGCTCGAGGTATCCGTGATCCCGACCAACCGCGACATTATCCGCGACGACCGGCATGATCTCGTCTACAAGACGCGGCGGGAGAAGTACAACGCCATCGTGGATGAGACCCGCCGATTGCATGAGCTCGGATATCCCGTCCTGGTCGGCACCACGAGCGTCGAGGCATCGGAGACCATCTCGCGCCTGATGCAGCGGGGTGGCATCGCGCACAACGTGCTCAATGCCAAGTACCACCAGCGCGAGGCCGAGATCGTCTCGCTCGCCGGTCAGCCCGGCACGGTGACCATCGCGACAAACATGGCCGGACGCGGTACCGACATCAAACTCGGGCCCGGCGTCAAGGAATCGAAACCGTCAACCATCAAGGATGTTGATGGCAAGGACGTCGACGTCGACGAGTGCGGCGGCCTGCACATCATCGGATCGGAACGGCACGAGTCGCGTCGCATTGACCGACAGTTGCGCGGTCGGTCCGGCCGGCAGGGTGATCCCGGCGCATCCCAGTTCTTCCTCTCGCTCGAAGACGACCTGATGCGGCTCTTCGGGTCGGAGCGTATCGGGCGCCTGATGGATCGCATGGGGGCGCAGGAGGGCGATGTGCTCACCCATCCGCTGATTACGCGTTCGATCGAGTCGGCACAGAAGCGGGTGGAGCTCCAGAACTTCCAGAGCCGCAAGCGCTTGCTGGAATACGACGATGTGATGAACCAGCAGCGCGAGGTGATCTACTCGCTGCGTTCGTTTGCGCTGGATGGTGGCGAAGAACTGAAGGGCGAGTCGGTCAAGATGGTCGAGAAGGCCGTGGCTCGGCGTATCAATGAGTCGATCGCCGACATCGAGGACCCAGTGGATTGGGACTCCGAGCTCATCCGCCAGGACCTGATGATGCGGTACATGCTGTCCGTGCCCTGTTTCGAGGAGCACGGCACCAAGCCGCGCACGTCAGCAGAGGCCGAAGACGAGGGCCGTGTCGCCGGCGCCAGTGCGTTCCACGAAAAGCTCGCCGCCCTGGGGCAGTATGGTGAGCAGGTGCTGGCGCTGGTGATGCTCACGGTGCTCGACGAGAAGTGGAAGGACCACCTCTATGATCTCGACCAGTTGCGCAATGCCATCCACTATCGGTCGTGGGGCCAGAAGGACCCGCTCATCGAGTACAAGCACGAGGCGTACACGATGTTCGTCGACCTCATGCACGATGTGCACCACACGTTTGCTGAGCGCTTCCTGCGCGTGCAGGTCCAGTTCGAAGGGGACCGCGGTTTCATCCAGCCTGCTGCTCCGCCGCCGCCCTCACAGTTGAAGGCGATACACGCCACCGTGGACGAGTTCGGCGTGGCCGCCGACCCGCTGGGCGCCGTGGACCCTGAGCCGGGGATCGACGAGCCGCCGGCGCCGGCAGGCCGCGTTCCGCAGGCACCCGTGGTGAAGACGGGCGCGTACGACAATGTCGGCCGCAACGATCCGTGTCCTTGTGGCAGCGGAAAGAAGTTCAAGAAGTGCCATGGGCAAGGTGCTTAACCACGGGGAACGGCGGGACGTGTGAGGACGTGTGAGGACGTGTGAGGACGTGTGAGGACGTGGGAGGACGTGGGAGGACGCACTGATTTCGGTTCGTCCCCCCGGGT
>JARIET010000072.1 GCA_031127185.1 Gemmatimonadota bacterium
TCGGTCGTGAGCAGTCGCAATGTCAACACGTAGCCCGTACCGATCGCCGTGACTTCGCCGTCCACGATCGCCTTGAGCCCCTCGCGCAGCGCGATGCCCTGCGCCAGAGCGAGGTCCACGTGTTCCTTGGGCGAGCGGCTCATGCGCTCGAGCGCGGCGGCGACCGCCGTCTGGTTCATCACCGTGATCGCGCGCGACTGTGACAGTGCCGTGCGCACCGCGAAGCTCACGACGCGCGCCAGTGATGTGTCGGCATTCGAGACGGCGAAGTCCGTCATCACCAGAGGATCCTTGGCCGTGATCTTGCCCGTCGCCAGCAACGACCCGAACGGCCCGATACCGAACTGCCGCATCGTCATGAACGCGCCGATCATCACGATGAACACACCAAAGGCGTAGGCTCCGCCCTTCGCCGTGCGATACCAACTCATTTTCGGCGCGGCCTTGAGCGCCATCGTCGCCATCGTGCCGTGCTGCAACGCGGATGTGCCACCGGGCGTGTACGTCGGCGTCTGCGTCATCGCGCGGCGCGCCACGCGTTGCACGTATCCGGTCCAGAGAATCACCGGCAACCCGAGTGCCATCACGATCAGCGAGCCCGGGAACACCCAGTCAGGCAAGCCAATGCCGACGATCGCCGCCTTCGCAAGAATCGCCACGGCCACGAACGCGCCTGCATAGATCGCCAGCGCCTTCTTGAACATGCCGGGGCCGCCGAGCAGCACCGAGGGCATCGCCGTGCTGCCGCCAGAACTGGTCACCGTCTCCAGCACGCGCACCAGATCGCCTGCCGACTGCGGACGGTCGTCAGCCTCCTTCGCCAGACAGCGCATCACCAACTCGGCGAGCATCGGCGGCGTATCCGCGCGGAACTCGGTCACCGGCCGCGGCTTCTCACCCATGTGCGCCGCGAGCAATCGCCGCGGCGCCGATTCCACAAACGGCGGCCGCCCGGCAAGCAGCTCGTACGCCATGCAGCCGAACGAGTAGAGATCCGCGCGGTGGTCGGTGTCGGGATCGCCCGAGGCCTGCTCGGGCGACATGTACGTCGGCGTGCCGATGCTCGTGCCCACCTGCGTGAGCGTCTCGCCCGAGGCCTGCGTACGCGAGGCGCTGATGGCCTTCGCAATGCCGAAGTCGGTGACTGTGGCCGAGCCGCCGGTGATCAGGACGTTGTCGGGCTTGATGTCGCGGTGGACGATGCCGCGTTCGTGGGCGTAGGCCAACGCGCGCGCAACGTCCTTGAGCAGACTGAGCACTTCAGTGATGCCGAGCGCTCCGCCGCGCGAGAGCCGGGCGCGCAACGATTCGCCTTCCACCAACGGCATCGTGTAGTACGGCAGGCCATTCGTCTCACCAGCCGTGAGCACGGGCACGATGTGCGGGTGCTGCAGCTTGGCCGCGAGCAGAATTTCGCGATTGAACCGCTCGACATTCACGCCGGCGGTGAGTTCCGGTGGCAGCACCTTCACGACCACTTTGCGCCGTAAAGCCGTTTCCTCGGCCACGAACACGCGGCTCATCCCGCCGCCGCCGAGTTCGCGTTCAAGCGTGTAGGCGCTGCCGAGTGTCGCCTGCAGCTGGTCGCGAATCTGCTGACTCAAATCAGGCCCGGTGGGGGGAGTCTCGGCCTACAAGCGCTCTAATGTAGGGAAGGCACCCTTTTTCGGCCAGAATGCGGCCAACATTTCTCCCGCTCCAACGGCCTGGCGCGCCGGCTCTCCGTTCCGTGGTCGCCGAAGCCCTATTTCCGCCGGGCAGTCACCAACACGTTCACCTCGTCCGGCCGGGGATTCACGAAATCCAGGCGCGTGCGCCCGTCGGGCAGCGCACTGACCACCGCCGGAATCGAACTGTTGGTGAGCGTCCACCCCGCCGGCAGCACCACGGCATTCGTGGGCCGCCCAAACGCGCGATTCCAGATCAGTTCGCCGTTCAGCACTTTGTACCGCGCGGTGTCCGTGTAGGTCTCGTACATCCGGAGCCGGGTGGAGCCGCCCTTGGGCACGGGTGCAAAACGGAACACTACGATCTCGCTCTGCGGCGTCACGTTCCGCACGCCCACGTTGGCGCGGGTGATGGCTTCGCCCTTGATCACTTCCCACTTGAGCTCTTCGCCCGTGTCCAGCACGCGCGCCCGCGGGTTGCTCACCGTGCTGCCGGCGCGCACTTCGTTCACGTAGTAACTGACCCCCTCGCGCGACTCGGTATAGTCGTGATAGAGATCAAACGCATTGGTCTCGGGCTGCTGCAGGAAGTACACGATCTCGCGATTCTGCCGCGCCCGTTCATCGAGCCGCGCCCTGCGATCGGCCGGCTGCGCAGCGTTCGCCGCGGGAGCGGGACCCGTTGCGCTGGTTGCCTTTCGCGCGCGCAACACCACCGGCGCCTCTGGCGGCGCGTTGTTCCAGAAGGCGATCGCCACGCGGCCATCCGGCTGCTGAATCACCTGCGCGGGATAGTTGCTGCTCACCAACTCATAGCCCGCCGGCAGCACCACCGCGTTGCGCTTGATTCCGAGCCCCCGATTGAAAACAATCTCGCCGTTTTCTTCGAAGTAGCTCTTGGGATCGTAGTAGGTCTTGTCGATCAACACGCGCCCTTCGCCCTCCTCGGGCACGGGCCGCGCGAGAAAAACACGGATGTATTTCTGCGTCGTGTCTATGGGAGCCGCAGCTCCGCCGCGGCCTCCGCCCACCCCGCCGGCACGCGCAACGGCCTGGCCGACTTCGTCGAACTTGAGCGGTAGTCCGGTCATCCGGTCCCAGACCGACTCGTCGCTCGCCACACTCCCCTGCCGAATCGCATTGAAAAACGTCGTCGCGCCCGGCGTGGTCGCCGTCACCTCATACAGAATCCGGAACTTCCCGCTCCCCGGTGCGAGCAACTCGTAGCGCGTGTAGTCGTCGGCCTGTGTCTGCCGCGCGACTCCACCTCCGCCCCGCCCCGCCTGCGCCTCCAGCGGCGCCATGGGCACAACGCAACACGGCGCGAACGCCAGGGCCAGTGTGAGGACCTTCACGTTCGCGCCGCGCATGTGCGTTCTCCTTCGATATGTGGTGCCGTGTCGCCGAAATACCCGAGTGCCGTGCCTTACTGCACCGGCTTGGCTGGCGCCTTGAGCTTCTGGCGCACGCCCATCAACGCATTCGCCGTGCCCGGGTTATTCTTCATGATGTCTTCGAGGAGCGTGATCATCACGCCATCGTCGTCCACCAGGGTCGGCTCGGGACCAAAGCGCTTGCCGTGACCCATGTGGCGTGCCGAGTCGAGCACCAGTGCGTCGGGAAGCGGCACATCGATGTCACCGTGTACCACGCGGACGGCCATGAACTTCTTGCCGGCCTTTTCCATGTAGCCGATGCACACGCCATCGGCGCCCTTGGGCCAGGCGGGAATCGTGTGCGAGGCGCCGTCCGTGCCCTCGAACGTTGTGGTTCCGGCCTTCAGTTTCGGGAAGTTGCGCTCAAAACCGCCGTGGTACATGAAGCAGTGATTCATCGTCAGGTCAGGCGAAGGGTGTATTGGGGGCCGTGCCGGTCCCGCGGTTCCGCGGGCGGCACGCTGCCGTTCGCGGCCTTTTAATGTGGCACGAGGACGCGCGTGGCGAAAGCCGATCCGCTGCAGCGTCATTCCCCCGAACCTCACCAACCGCCGCCCTTGGCGCTAGAATCTCGGGAGCGCCACCGGCTCACACTCACCCACGACCACCCGTGCGACCCATGTCTATTCGCGCTCCATTTGCGATCGCCACCGCCACGTTGGCGTTCGCTGGCCACCTCGCTGCGCAGCAGCTGACCCCCCAGCAGCAGTTTGCCAAGGAGGTCTACAAGGAGCTCCTCGAATACAACACCGTGAACATCGGCGGCGGCACCACCATCGCGGCCAACGCAATGGCCAAGCGTTTCCGCGACGCGGGGTTCGCCGAGCAGGACGTTTTTGTCGGTGGTGTCCAACCCAACAAGCACAACCTTGTCGTCCGATATCGCGGCAAGGGGGGCGCCAATGCGCCGAAGCCCGTGCTCTTGTTGGCACACCTCGACGTCGTCGAAGCGCTCAAAGCCGATTGGTCGCCCGATCTCGATCCATTCAAGTTCACCGAACGTGACGGCTACTTCTACGCACGCGGCTCGCAGGACGATAAGGCGATGGCGGCCATCTTCGTCGCCAATCTCATCCAGTTCAGGAAGGAGAACTACCAGCCCGATCGCGACATCGTGCTCGCGCTGACGGCGGACGAAGAAGGCGGCTGCTGCAATGGCGTCCGCTGGCTCATCCAGAACCACCGCCAGATGATCGACGCCGCGTTCGCCATCAACGAGGGCGGCCGCGGGTCATTGCGTGACGACAAACCCTTTCTGAACGGCATCCAGGCCGCAGAGAAAACCGTCTCGAACTTCAAGGTCGTCGCAAAGAACAAGGGCGGACACTCCTCCGTGCCCCGCCCCGATAACGCGATTTACGACTTGGCTGCCGGCATCGCCCGATTCTCGAAGTTCGCCTTTCCCGTCAACTTCAATCCTGTCACGCGCGTGTTCTTCGAGCGCACGGCGGCCATCGAAACACCAGAGATGGCGCGCGCCATGCGCGCCCTGCTGCAGAATCCGCAGGACGCTGCCGCCAACGCAATCGTCTCCAGGGATGTGCGCTACAACTCTATCCTCCGCACTAACTGCGTTGCCACGCAACTCACCGGCGGCCACGCCTCCAACGCGCTGCCGCAGACGGCCGAGGTGAACATCAATTGCCGCGTGGCGCCGGGTGACGCACCGGCCGACGTGCGCGCCGCCATCATCAAGGCACTCGGCGACTCGACGCTGGAGGTGTCGGCCGCCGGCAACCCGAGCCGCGCCGAACCGTCATCGATTGGGCCCGAGATCATGGCCCCGGTGGAACAGGTGACACGCGAACTGTTCGGCGGCATTCCGGTGATTCCCGAGATGAGCGCCGGCGCCACCGATTCGCGTATGCTGCGCGAAATCGGCATTCCATCGTATGGCGTCTCGGGCCTGATGACCGACCCCAACGACAATCGCGCGCACGGCAAGGACGAACGGATGCGCATCAAGAGTTTCTTCGATGGGCAGGAGTTCCTCCTCCGGCTCACCAAGCTGCTTGCCACGACGCGCACGGTGCCCTGAGAGATGAACCGTTCAATGCGCGCTCCTCGACTGCTCGCATGCATCGCGAGTGTGGCGACGCTCACGATGGCCGTGCCGCTGCACGCACAATCGAGTGATGCAACGAGTCACGCGGTTGCCTCGTGGATTGTGCTCGACGCACCGCCGGGCGCCGAGGGGCGCGCGCAGACCAATGCGAAGCTCGCCGGTTGGAGCGTCGACGCCTGGGGGAACTACACAAAGCGAACGGGTAGTGGTCGCCCGCTGCGCGTGGTTGCCTGCGCATTGGATCAATCGGGATTTGTCGTCAGCCAGATCACCGATCAGGGATACCTGAGACTGCGGAGGTCGGGGCAAACATCGCCGCACCAACTCTGGGATCAGTTCCACGAAGCGCAGCGGCTGCGCGTGCTCACCAGGCGCGGAGTGGTCAAGGCCATCAGCGCCGTCGCCAACGGACACTTCGCCGCACTGCATCGCGGCGATTCGCTGGCCGCGACGATCGACCAGCTCTGGGTGGATGTCGGCGCCTCCACACGCGCCGATGTGGAACGCATGGGCATCGCATTGCTCGACCCCGTACTCTACGATCGCCCCGCGTGGACGTTCGAAGGATTCGCCACGGGCCCGAACGCCGGCGCTCGCGCGGGATGCGCGGCGGTGGCAACGGCGGCACAAGGTACGCCGCGCTCGGGTGAAACGATATTCGCCCTCTCCACCCAGCGCATCTTCGCCTGGACCGGCCTCCGCGCACTCCTCTCCAAACTCGGTCGCGTTGACGCGATTGCAGTCTTCGATGAAGGTCGCCTCACCGCCGTGGACGGCGCACCGCCAGCGCCTGCCGGCGGCGGACGTGGCGGCCGCGGAAATGCGCTCACCACGCTTCGCACAAACCTCGCGGCGTTCTCTGATTCCGTGCGCATCGTTGCCCCGCGTGTGCGCTGGCCGGGCACGCTCGTGGAATCCATTCACTCCGCTGACGTCACGGCATTGGTCGCTGCGGCCGTTTCTGCGTCTGGTGCCGCCACCGGACCCACCAACGTCGCAGCGCTCACGCTCGACACCGCGCGCGTGAACCCACCGCGCACCGATGCTTTCAGTGCGCTCGAACGCCAGTTCCTCGCCCTCGCCGATCTCCCGGGCGCACCCGGCCACGAGTGGCGCGTCCGCGATGCCATCAAGTCCCAGCTCCCCAAGTGGGCGCGCGACCGTGCGATCACGGACTCCGCTGGCAATCTCGTGGTCGTCGCCGGCCCCGAGCGCGATCCGCTGGCGATGATCGCCCATATGGATGAAGTCGGCTTCGAGATCACCGGAATTCTGGGCGATGGGCGCGTCACGCTCCGCACGATGGGCGGTGCCGTCGTCACGGCATGGGAAGGCCGCCCCGCCTATCTGCACTTCAACGCCGGCGCCGATGGAAAGGCGGCGGAATCACTGCGCGGCGTGTTCGTTCCGCGAGACTCTGCGCGACTCCGCGCGCCGGGCAACCTGACCGCCTGGTTCGGTCTGGATTCTGCCACACTCGTGGCGCGTGGCGGCCGTGTTGGACTCCCCGTGCTCGCCTACAAACGCGGCGAACGCCTCGGCGGCGCGCGTCTGGTCGCACGCTCCAACGACGACCGGGCCGGCTCTACTGCCTTGCTCTTCGCTGTGCAGCGTATTGACCCGGCCCAGCTCGCACGCAAGACGTATTTCGTCTGGTCCATACACGAGGAGGGCGGGCTCAACGGCGCGCGCGCCTTTGGCGCCAAGCATGGGCGTGAACTGACGCGCGTGTACAGCATCGACACATTCGTCTCCAGCGACACCCCGCTCGAGTCACCACACTTCGCGTTCATCCCGCTGGGCAGCGGTGCCGTGCTGCGCGGTCTCGATAACGGCGCACTCACACCGCCGGGAGAGCGCGAGCGAATCCTCGCCGTGGCACGAGCGAAACAGATTCCCATTCAGGTCGGCACAACATTCGGCAGCACGGATGGTTCGGCGATCACGGCGATGGGGCCCGTGAATACCGGGTTGTCGTGGCCGGGGCGCTACTCTCACTCGCCGGCCGAAGTGCTGGATCTGCGGGATCTCGAATCATTGACGAGGCTGATTGCGGCGTTGGCCGTGACACCTTGAACGCGGCGCGGTAGCGCCCTACCGCGCCAGGTTCGCGTTCACGTATTCGGGTTCGCCCGTTACTTCGCGAATCGTCACGCGCTCCAACCAGTCAGGGAGCTCCACCACGTCGTTCGTCGACGTGAGCTCGATCTCCGCCAGCACCAGCTTACGGTCGCGGAACTCATCCACTTCCCACACGTGGCCAGCGTCGGCCACGCGATACCGGCGCTTTTTCAGTCGTCGCCCCTTGGTGAGCGGCCACATCGCCTTGAACACGTGGTAGGTGCAGGGCTCTTCGAGTTCCGATCGCACCAGCCCGGCGCCCGACTTCACCGTGCGCACATACTGCACCCCGCTCGCCGTCCGCACCCGCCGCAAGCGCTCCACCAGCTTCTCGCCAGGCAGATACCCCTGCTCGATCTCGGCAACCGGCGCTTGCCGCACCTCGGCGGGGAGTTTGCGAAGCAGGTATTTGCGCTCAATCTCCACGCCTGCGCCGCCGATGCTGCGGAGTGATTGCACAATGGCGTGCAGGTGCGCGGAGAGCGCGGGAAAGTCGGACTCCAGCCACGCCTCCGTGAATGCGCCCCAGGCAACCGCGCGCCGCGTGTCGAGTCGCCGTGCGAGAGCGCGGAGTCCGGGTCTCGGATCAACGGAACGACCCTTCACCTTGGACCTGCCGCGGTGCGCTCGGGCCATTCGCCGCAGCGCACGATTGAACACATGGGCGTCGTGGATGTCGCCGAGCAGGTCTTGCACCCCTTTGAGTGACTCCACCGATTCCGCCGCGCCGTCTACCACACCGACAATCGGCTCAAGCAGGTAGCGCAGGCGCTTGCCGGCGATCCGCGCCCGGTGCATCCGTTCGTCGTCATCGACGTCCGTCACTGCTGCGAGCCGGTTGCGGAATGCCACAAAGGCTTCCTGCACCTGCGTAGCCGACGTGATCGCCCAACGATCGGTGCCCTCCTGGTCCCAGACCGCGACGGCGTATCGGGCCAGATTCTTCCGGAGTTTTGCGGAGAGAGCCGTGAACGCCTCGCCCAGCGTGATCTGGCTCGCTGCGTCCGCGCGGTTCTTCTCGGTCGTGAGTTTGCGAAGCAGCCAGCGCGCGCCGGAACGGTCACGTGAGGAGAGTTCGCCGAGTTCGGTCTTCAGCCATGCGATGTGGACTTCGATATCGCGACTGCTCGTGGTGAGGCGCGCGAGCGCACCGAGTTTATTCAGCGACTTCTTGCCCACACTGTCGCGCACGTCTCGTCGATAGGCGCGCAGCCAGCTGCGAAGCCGGCGCAGCGCCACCCGAAAATCGTGCAGCGCCTCCATGTCGCTCGGGTTCGTGAGCCGCGCATGCTCCGAATCCAGCTGGTCGAGCAGCCCCAGCGCCACGGCGCGCGCGGCACGCGGGGTGGGCTCCGTCAGCAATGCGCGAATGTCGGACAACGCGACCTCTTCCCGAATGGATGTGGAGGCCATCATCATACGACGGAGTACATCTCATTTCCACGACACGCCGCGGTCCAAGTCCGGGCCTGCGGTGCACTGGAGTTGCCATGCAGGCTCGAATTCACCGCCGCCGGGCGCCGCGTGTTCTCATCGCCGCTGCCGCTTTCGCTTTCATCGGAGCGACCGCGCCCGGGGCTGTGGCGCAGGGCCGCCCGGCCATCCCCACCCCGGAATCCGTCTTCGGCTTCAAGGTTGGGGCCGACTCTCAACTGATCGATTACGACCAGTCGATCAACTACTTCAGGAAACTCGCGGCCGCGAGTCCGCGCATGAAGCTCATTGAAGTCGGCAAGACGTCAAACGGCAAGCCGTGGACGGTGGTGCTGATGTCGTCACCGCAGAACCTCGCGCAAATCGAGCGACTCAAGCAGATCAACCAGCGCATCGCGCACCCCGAGGGGCTCACCGACAGCGCGGCCCGCGCGCTCGCGCGTCAGGGCAAGATGTTCGTCGATATCAGTGGTGGCCTGCACGCGTCGGAGATCGCCGGCTCGCAGCACACGCCACAGCTGGCGTACGAACTGCTCGCGCGCGCCAATGAACCCGAGATCCGCGAGATCTTCGATAACGTCGTGTTCATTCTCTGGCCGTCCATCAATCCCGATGGCCAGGACATTGTCGTGAAGTGGTGCCGCGACACCTACGCGGGTCGCAATCCTGCGCCCATGGAGCTCTACCAGAAGTACATCGGCCACGACAACAACCGCGACAGCTACATGCTCAACGTGGTGGAATCGCGCGTGATCCAGAAGGTGTGGCGCGAGTGGGAGCCCAACATCATCTACGTGCACCACCAGTCGTCGCCGGAGCCCACGCGCATGTGGATTCCGCCGTTTGCAGATCCGGTTGGTCTCCGTGCTCCGCCGATTCCCGCGCGCATCATCAACACCATCGGCATGTACATCGCGCAGGAACTCGACGCCAACAACCAGCCCGGCGGCGTGCACGCGCTGGCCACATTCGATGCGTATTACCCCGGCTATATCGACTACATGCCGGTCTACCAGAACATCCCGGCGTGGTGGACGGAGACGCAGGGCGGCAGTTGCGCCACGCCGAAGGCCGTGGGACGGCCAGAGAATTTCTCGGCGGACTACCGCGCCCTCGAGCCGCGTGCGCTCTACTTGAGCCCCTGGACCGGGGGCCCGTGGACGCTGCGCAGTGCGGTGGACTACATGGTCACCGCTTCGCGCGCCACGCTCAAGTTCGCGTCGAAGTTTCGTGAAGAGCTGCTCTACAATCGCTATCAGTCGGGACGCGACGTGATCAGGAAGTATCGCAACGGTCCGCCGTATGCGTACATCGTCTCGCAGCAACAGCACGATCCGATGGCGCCGGTGGAGTTGCTCCGACGCTTTGCCTTCCACGGCATTCGCATCAGCCAGCTCGATCGCGATGCAACACTCGGCGGCGTGACTTATGCCAAGGGCAGCTGGGTGGTGCCGATGGATCAGGAATTCGCCGAACTCGTTCGCGAAGTGTGGGAGGTGCAGAAGTATCCCGATATGGGCGACGATCTTCCGTATGACGCCGCCGGCTGGACCCTGCCGTTCCAGATGAACGTGAAAGTGACCGAGGCCACGCAGCCGCTGACGGCAGAGTTCCGCGCGGCAATGAAGCCCGTGCGCGGTACGCCAGAGCCCTGGGGAAAATCAGCGGACTTTCCGTTCACGACGAACGTGGTGGCTGCAGGAATTGTCCCCGCGACCAGCGGAATCACGGGAAGTGGCACGCACGTGCTGCTCGATCCGGCGCAGAACAACTCGTTCCGGTTCGTGACGCGTGCACTCACTGCCGGTGCAACGGTGAGCTACGTCGCCAACTCACGCGGCGCTGCACGCTGGGCCGTGAGCGGGCTGGCTGCGGATCGCGCTGATGCGTTGGCGAGCGAACTGTCCGTCACCGCCGAACGTGTGGCTGCATTGCCCGCGGCACTCAAGGCACCTACCCGCGTCGCACTCTACAAGGCAGCCCCGGGAAACATGGATCAGGGCTGGACCGAGTGGCTCTTCGACACCCACGGCTATCAGTACTCGCTCATCGG
>JARIET010000073.1 GCA_031127185.1 Gemmatimonadota bacterium
TCTCGCGAAGGACGAACACCTCTCGGTGATGGGCGGGTAGCCGTGCCACTGATTGCTCGACAGCCTCACGGAGGTGGTTCTGCCGGAACGCCTCGTCCGGCTGCGCACCAAAGTCCTCGAACTCAAGCGGCCGCTCCTCGTCGTCCCACTGGGGTGCCAACGAGGTGAAGAGCACCAGTGGACTGCGTGCGCGATTCCGCAGCTCGTTCTTCGCGAGATTCGAGGCGATGGTGTAGATCCAGGTCGAAAATTTCTTCGATCTGTCAAATCGGCCCAGATGACGGTGCACACGAATGAACGCCTCCTGCACCAGGTCTTCCGACCTTTCGCGATCACCAACAATCCGGTGCACGAAGTTGAGCAGCCGAACCTGATACCGATCCACCAGCACGCCAAAGGCGCGACTTTCGCCGGCAAGGTGGGCCTGCACGAGGGCCGTATCGTCGAGTAGCCGAAGCTCGGCCTGTGGAACGATCAGCTGCCGAGTGGCTTCGCGAGTCCGGGCGGTGGCCTGCACCATGGAAAAACCCTCCAGATGATTCGGATGCGTTCTTGTCCGATTGACTGAAGGGCATTTCTTGTGCCGCTGTTTTTCTTGTCCACGACAGCTTCTAAGTTGTTTTACATCAACTACTTAGTCTTTTGTGGCTCCCGGAAAATCGTCTGAATTATGGGACATCGTCTCCGAAATGGGACACTTCCGTACGGCCGACGGCTCAGCGGTTGGCCAGGAACCCGGCAGCAAACAGCATGGCCAGGGCGCTTTTGGCGTCCTGAATTTCTCCGGACTTCACCTTCTCCAGCGCTTCCACCAGACGCATAGCCTCTGGCTCAATGAACTCATCCACGTCATGCCGGACAGCACCGTGGGTCAGGCCAATTGCCGCAAACAGGTGAATCCGTTCATCGCTGAACCCTGGCGTGGTCAGGATTGTGGTCAACGAAACCAGCCGTTCGCAGGTGCATCCCGTTTCTTCCAATAACTCCCTATGCGCACATGCGTCGGGTGTTTCGCCCGGTTCAAGACGCCCGGCGGGAATTTCCAACAACCATCCGCCAGCAGCGTGACGGTACTGACGAATCAACAGGATCGTCGGGTCGTTGCCCGCGGGATCGCTGAGAAACGGCACAACCGCGCTCGCTCCGGGGTGGCGGACAATATCCAGTGCGCCCGTTGTGCCGTTCGGAAACCGTACCTGATCTTCATCCACCCGGATCACCTTTCCCTGGTGGATCGTGCGACTGCTGATCAGGTCGCTCACAGAACCACCCGGTCGCGCGGAGATGGGCACGACGCAGAATATCCGTGCGCGTTGAGATCGCTGGCGAGGCTGTCCTGAGCGTCGGGCTCCCCGTGCACAAGCCAGGTGTGCTTCAGGCGCGGCGAGGTCTTCCGAACTGCGCCAAGCCACGCCACCAACTCCGCGTGTCCCGCATGCGCGCTGTAGCCGTTGAGTACTTCGACTTGAGCGCGCAACGCCACCTCGTCACCGAAAACCTTGATCACGGGCCGGCGTTCCACGATGCGACGGCCGAGCGTGTGCTCTGCCTGGAATCCCACAATGAGAATTGTGTTCCTCGGGTCGGCAGCGCCGTGCAGCAGGTGGTGAAGGATGCGCCCTGACTCTGCCATCCCCGATGCGGCGATCACGATCACCGGACCGCGTCGCTGCATCGCTGCCTTCGACGCCTCTGCTGATTCGGTGAACTCCACGAGTGAGTTTCCCAGGGTCCCCGCCGGATCAGCATGAAACTGTCGAACGAACGACTCTGACATGTCGAACAGGTTCGCGTGCCGGGTGAACACATCGGTGGCCTCCGTCGCGAGCGGGCTGTCGATAATCACCGGGATTCGCGGGATTCGCCCGGCCAAAACGAGTTCGTGGAACGTGTAGATCAGCTCCTGCGTGCGCCCCACGGCGAAGGCCGGGATGAGGATGCGCCCACCACGCGCGGCCGTCTCGCGCACCGTGGCGGCAAGACGCTCCCGCGCATCTTCAACCGCCGGGTGCTCTCGATTGCCGTACGTGCTCTCCATGATCACGGCATCGACGTCCTGGGGCGGTACGGGGTCGCGAATGATCGAGAGCCCGGTTCGCCCAATGTCGCCGCTGAATGCCAGCCTTCGCGTCGTCAGGCCGTCGCGCCATTCCAACACCACTGACGCCGAGCCGAGAATGTGGCCGGCATCGATGAGCTGGACGCGAAGCCCGTCCGTTACGTCGGTCCATCGGCCGTAGTCGATCCCCCGCATGGACTGCATAGCCATGTCCACGTCCCGTCGATCATACAGCGGGTCTTCGTGGGCCCGGTTTCGCCTCGCCAGAAATTCCGCGTCCTTTTCCTGGATGTGCGCAGAATCGGCAAGCATCACGCCACAGAGATCGCGTGTCGCGTGCGTGGTGAAAATCGGCCCGCGATATCCGCGGCGCGCCAAATACGGCAGTCGTCCCGCGTGGTCGATGTGCGCGTGCGAGAGCACAACGGCATCGATTCGCCCCGGATCTGCGGGCAGGGCGACGTTCTTGGCGCGAACGTCGGCGCGGCGTCCCTGAAAGAGGCCTGCGTCGAGCAGGACGGTTTTGCCGCCGATCCGGACCACGTGGCAGGACCCCGTCACCTCCCGCGCGGCACCGTGGAAGGTTAATTCCACGGCGTTTCCCGGTCCGTGTGTGCGATCTCGAACCGCTTGCCCAGGCCTGGCTTCGTCAGTGTCCTGCTTCCGCGCGGCGGGAGAACACCACGGTCACGCGCTCGGAGTCCTGGGTCATCAACTCGGGTTGCCAGCCTCCACGACTCCGTTCGTTGAGGAGATCGGTAAGCGCGTCCTCGTCCTCGCGCACGCGCCGGCTGAGCCGAACGATCACTGCTTGGTATTCTTTCATTCACGCAAGAATACTAGACTCCGCCATATGACCACCACCCCTGACACCCCCGGCCTGTTCGTTGTTCGGCATCCGCTCGTCCAACACAAGCTGGCCCTGCTGCGGGATCGCGAGACGCCGACCAAGATCTTCAAGGAACTGGTGGACGAGATTGCGATGCTGATGGCCTATGAAGCCACGGCGAACCTCGCTCTCGAGCCGTGTGAGGTCGTTACGCCGCTCGAACAGACCACGGGTGCCCGCATGGCAGGCAAGAAACTCGTGCTGGTGCCGATCCTGCGGGCCGGGCTTGGAATGGTGGAGGGAATCCTGCGCCTGATTCCCTCGGCCCGAGTGGGACACGTCGGCCTCTATCGCGATCACGATTCCCTGAAACCGGTGGATTACTACTTCAAGGTTCCCGCCGATACCGCGTCGCGCGAGTTCTTTGTGCTGGACCCCATGCTCGCAACCGGCGGGAGCGCCGTTGCGGCGATCACGCGCCTCAAGAATGCTGGCGCCACGCGCATTCGTTTCCTGTGCCTTGTTGCCGCACCCGTTGGTGTTGAGCGGCTTCGTGCTGCCCACCCGGACGTACCGATCATTGCGGCTGCGCTCGATCGCGAGCTCAGCGCGAATGGTTACATCTTGCCTGGACTCGGCGACGCCGGTGATCGGCTGTTCGGTACGCGTTGACTCAGGCTGCCAATTTTTTTTGAGCAGCGAACCTTGGTGTGATCTGCGTCGCAATCACGTGGTCTTGTTTGCACTCACGTGCATCCGTACATTTTCGCGCGTCCACACACGCGCCGCGAATTGTGCGCCGTCACACGGACTTCGCGCCCGAAACCACTTCAGCGACCTCCACCACCGATGCTCATCAACCTGCTGCCCGATTTTCTTGCGGTGCTGCAGAGCGCGGATCCGGAGGCTGCATATGTCCAGTATCTCGAAGCACACCGCGAGATCCTCGAGGCCTACTGGTACAACTATGTCATAGAGCCCGTCGGGCCCCAGTTCACTGAAGTGGTGCGGGAAATTGTGCGCGCCGACCGACGTGACTTGGTGGCGCTGCTTGAGCGCACGGATGTGGTAGCACTCGCCGAAGCCACCGAAACGCGCTGTGCCGATCTTTTTGGTCTCGATTCGCGCATCGATGTCGTTCTTATGGTTGGCGCTGGCGCCGCCAACGCCGGCGAGTTAGTCGTCAATGGCCGCGGTGTGGCGTTTGTGTGCCTCGAGCATTTCACCGGCGTGGCCAATTCCGATACGCATGGCCTGGGCCTCGACCCCGAATTGCTGCCCATGTGGCTGGCGCACGAGATCGCGCACTGTGTTCGCTACACGGCTCCGGGCAGTCGCAGCGAAATGCGCGGTGCCATTAATGCGGGTGGCGGCTACTACTCGTACTGGGAAACGGGACGTTCGGTCTCGCTGCGCGAACACCTGGTGAACGAAGGGCTTGCCGTGCACGCGGCCCGAACGCTCAGCCCCGGCCATGCGGCATGGGAGTATTTCGGGTATGCGCGAAGACAGTATTCGCGCGTGCGTGAACTCGAGGGCGTCATCAGCCGTGCGGTTGGCGATGACCTGGACCGCGCGGGGCTTGGCCTGCGCCTCCGGTATCTCTCGGGCGGCATGAGCGACGATGCGCGTACGGTGCAGCACTATGTACTCCCGGAGCGCTCGGGCTATTACATCGGCGCACGGATGGTCGACGCAGCAGTTGCGGAGATGGGGATTGATCGCGCGCTTCGTGCGAGCGCATCGGAGCTGTCTGTGCCGGGCGAAGCGGTACGAACCGCCTAGCCCCTACTTCCCCACACAGAAGGTCGAGAACACCCGCGCAAGGACGTCGTCCACGCCGACCACACCAATCAGCTGCTCCAGTCCCACGGTCGCCGCTCGGAGATGCGTTCCCACGACGGGAGAGGGAAGCACGCCTTCGCGCCATTCGCGGATGAACGCGGCAATCTCCGTGTGTGCCTGCTGCAGTGCGGCCTGTTGACGCGCGCTTCCTGCCACGAGCAGATCGCCGCCGGACGACGCCAGGCGCTCGGCCACGGCACGCGCAATTTCGTCGCGAAGCGCATCCAGTCCTTCACCAGAGTGCGCGCTCACGGGAATCACTCCGGACGTCGGCGCTGCGGCACGCAGGTCGGCTTTCGTCAGCAGCGGGAGCACGGCAGCGTCCGTTAACTGCTCCAGTCGCCGCCGAATCGCTTCCACATCCGTGACGGTCTCTCCACACGCCAGAACGACGTCGGCCCGACGGAGGTACCGCTCACTGACCTCCATCCCCAGGCGTTCCACCAGACCTGCGTCGGAGCGAAGGCCAGCCGTATCGACCAGTCGAATTGGCCATACGTCTCCATCGAGCAGCACTTCAACAGCGTCGCGCGTGGTACCGGGCTCATCACTGACGATCACACGCGCCTCCCCAACCAAGGCATTCAAGAGCGACGACTTGCCGGCGTTCGGTGCGCCCGCAAGCACGACCGTCGCTCCGTCGCGCGCCGCCGCGGTCAGTACGTCGCGCCCGGTCAGCGAAGTCAGGCGATTCAAGAGTCCGAGCGCGGCCTCTTCCACCTGCGCGCGGGCAAGCGCGCCGTGGTCTTCCTCGGGAAAGTCGATGTCGAACGCGACGAGCGCCTCGAGAGACAGTGCGGCATCGCGGAGTTCCTCAAACGCGCGCGTGCGCACGCCGGACATTCCCTGCATGGCCTGACGGTGCGCTGCGCGCGTACGAGCGTCGATGAGCTCGGCAATTGCTTCCGCGCGCACCAGGTCGAGTTTTCCGTTGAGCACCGCGCGCTCGCTGAACTCCCCCGCCACGGCGGCGCGGGCACCGGCACGGAGAAATGCTGCGGCGATTGCCTGCGATACCGCGGTGCCGCCATGGGCATGCACCTCAACGACGGTTTCACCGGTGTATGAATGCGGCGACGGAAAATGTGCAACGAGTGCGTCATCGAGTTGCTCGGCATCAGGCGCACTGCTCGCGTGCACGCGACATCGCGCCAATGTGCGCGGCGCGGGCGGCCACGGACGGACAATCGCCCGCGCTATTCGCTCCGCGGCGTCTCCGCTGAGCCGCACCACACTGATGGCGGCGCGCCCGGGCGCCGTCGCAATCGCGACGATCGTGTCGCGCCGCACCTGCGTCAGCGCCCCTGAGGCGCCGGCGCCAGGTACCGCGTGGTTACTTCGCGACCACTGCCTTGCGTCGCTCATTGGCGATCATCCACTGCTGCGGAATCGCCGCCAGTTGCTGCACCAGATAGTAGATGCTGAGTCCCGACGCCGTGCTGAGCAGGAACATCATGAACATGCCCGGCATCAGATACAGCATCATCGTGGCCTGCGGATTCTTCGGCATGTTGCGCATGCCGATCCAGGACAGCACGAACATTGATGCGCCCGTCACGACCGGAAGAATGAAGTAGGGATCCTTGAGCGAAATATCCGCGAGCCAGAGAAACGGCACACCGCGAAACTCGATCGTGTTCTGAAAAACAAAGAACAGCGCAAAAAAGACGGGCATCGGAATCAGCGCGGGCAAGCAGCCGGACAGTGCCGAAAACGGGCTCATTCCGTGTTCTTGGTAGACGCGGAGAATCTCTTGCTGCTGCTTCTGTCGGTCAGCCTTGTACTTCTCCTGCACGGCCATCAACTCTGGCTGAATGCGTTGGAGCCGAATGCTCGAGCGCATGGCGCTCTGGTTTAGCGGCCAGAGTACGATCCGGATCGCAAGTCCGAAAATCACCAGAATCCAGCCGTAATCCAGTTGGAGGAACCGCTTGAGCCACAGCATCATCCGCATCACGATGGTGGCGAATGGCTGTACCACTGGCTGCATGAACCCCCCGTAGGGGTTCGCCGTCTCGAATTCGCGCCCCAGCGCGCGCATTTGCTCCCAGGACTGCGGACCAGCGAACAGCTGGAATCGGGTTTCGCCGCCGGTAATCGGAATGACCACGACACCGCTCGCTTGCGTCGCGAGCTTGCTCACGCGCGCACCACCCGTCACCTGCAGTTCGGCAAAGGGGGTTGAATCACTTGGTGACAGGAGCCCGACGACGAAGTACTTGCTTTTCGCCACGGCCCAGGAAAGTGGCCCTGCCACAATCTCACGTTCGGCGGGGTCCACGCTCGAGAAGGTCACACCCTCAGCGCCCCTCGCAACCGGTTTCGCCGCGTACGAGAGATGACGGATGTCGTCGAGGGTGTCGGCCTCCTGCGATGCGAAACCCCCGGGGAGCGACACCAGGAGGTACGCTCGACCTTGTGCCTGCGGAACCTGCACGCGAACGTCGGAGAGGTAGGGTGTGCCTGTGACCGAATACTCGATGGTCGCCGGCATCGCAGGGTTGGTGCTTGTGAACGTGACCACGGGTGCGTCCGGCGACCCCCCGTTCGATGCGGTAAAGTCCATCCGGTCCAGCGCGATCGTGTCGGCGCCGGCGACAACACGAAACCCGAGCAATGGGCCGGTCGGGTTGTGCAGCTTGACGTCGCCGCTATCGCCCGTGAACGCGCGATGGTCCGAGAGTACCACGGCGGTCGGCGCTGCGCCTACGGTGCTGAGAGAATACGCCGAACTTCCGGCGCGCACGGAAATAGTCTCTGCTGGTGCGCTTAGGGGGCTGACGCCAACTGCCGCTGACCGCGCCGGCGCTATCACACGTGGCCCGGACGCGGGTGCCGAGACCGGAGCGGGAGCCGCGGCGTCTGGGGGCGCCGCGGTGCTGGGCGCCGGAACCGCGCTGACGACAGGCGCCGGTGGCGGCGACTGAAAAATCATCGGCGTCACCACCAAGACGACGCCCGTCAGAAATAATGCGAGAAAAAACCGCTTGTCCATGGACCCGTGCCTTGATTCACGGAACCGGATCGAACCCGCCCGGCCTGAAAGGGTGACAGCGAGCTATGCGACGCACTGCGAGCCAACCGCCACGGAGTGCTCCGTGTCGCTCGAGCGCCTCAATGGCATACGTGGAACAGGACGGAAAGTAGCGGCACGACGGTGGTAGGAGTGGGCCGATCGCCACCTGGTATGCACGAACGCCCAGAATGAGCAAGCGACGCATCGGTCGCCCTCAGGCGGGCTTGCCCGCGATGGGCCAGAGGGAACGGATTTCGTCGCACAGCCGAGCAAAGCTCGCGCGATACACTGCGGGGAGCGCGTACACGAGAATCTCTGTTCCGGGCCTTGTCAGCGGCCACACATCCCGGATGATTTCGCGAATCCGGCGCTTCACCGTATTGCGCGCCACGGCCGTGTGTGCGTGTTTCGGAACCACGATTCCCACGCGACCCGTGGTGATCGCGACGTCCAGCACCCTGAGCTCTATCAATCGACCGCGAACCCGGGTGCCCCGGGCGCGCACGCGCGCGATGTCGCCACCTCGCGTCAACCGCAACGCGCGGGTGAGGCGAGGCCGCCTATGCTCCGGCGTACTTTGACGGAAGCTTGACCGTCAGGCTACGACGTCCCTTCTTGCGGCGTCGGCTGAGCACTTCCCGCCCCCACTTCGTGGCCATGCGCGTTCGGAACCCGTGTTTGCGGATTCGGCGCTTGTTCCGCGGACGGTACGTCGGCTTTCCCATCTCAACTCCTGACAGTGCAGAAAATGGTTCTCTCCAAGCCGGGTAAACCTATTCACATCATCGACATATATCAAGCAGTCTGGTACTTGCTCGCCTTCGCGAGTGTTGACTTATCCACATTTTGCCGGTACGTTCGCTCCCCGCTTTTCACCGGCACCTGTGACCATATCTGCAACTGAAGCTTGGGCGGTTCTGCTGGACAGAGCACGCCTGGAACTGCCCGAGCACGTCGTCTCTACCTGGCTCCTGCCGCTCAAGGCTCAGGAGTATGACGGCAAGAGACTCGTTCTCAGCGCTCCCGATCAATGGTCGGTTGAGTGGAACGAGTCGAAACACACCCAAGGGCTTGAAGCAATGGCGCCTGTGTGCTTTGGGCACCCAGTGTCCATCACTTTTGTGGTTGCGCAAGAGCGCCTAACACGATCGCAGATGGATCTGTTTTCTCCAACATCTGTCCCTTCTTATACGCCAGTTGAGGGGCACAAAGGCGTCATCACGGGGACACTTAATCCAAGATATACTTTTGGCGAGTTTGTCGTTGGTCGCTCAAATGACTTCGCCGCTGCAGCAGCAACAGCAGTCGCGGCAGCTCCGGGAAAGGCCTATAACCCGCTCTTCATCCACGGTCCCACGGGTATTGGCAAAACTCACCTGATGCAGGCCATTGCGCATGAGATCATCGCGCGAAACCCCTCGTGTCGCGTGATGTACGTCAGCACCGAGCAGTTCACGAACGACGTCATCACCTCAATCGCCAAGCGATCCATGCCGGATTTTCGGCGCCGTTATCGTGAAGCCGATCTCCTGCTCGTCGATGATGTGCACTTCCTTGGCGGAAAGGAAACCACACAGGAAGAGTTTTTTCACACCTTCAACGCCATCTACGAAGCCGGCCGGCAGGTGGTACTCACGAGTGACCGTCCTCCAACCGAGATCGCGCGTCTGGAAGCTCGCCTCGTCAGTCGGTTTGAGTGGGGGATGGTGGCAGATATCGCTCCGCCCGACCTGGAACACCGGATCGCAATTCTTCGGCGTAAGACCCTCGTTGACCACCTGGAGCGAACGCTCCCTCCCGACGTACTCGAGTTCGTTGCGGCGAACGTGCAGGCAAACGTGCGAGAGCTCGAGGGCTCAATCATCAAGCTTCTGGCCTACGCGTCGCTCCGAAATCGCCCGGTCTCGGTTGAGCTCGCGCGCGACGCCCTGCGCGACAAGGTGCGCGCCACCGAGGTTCGCCCCACGCGCTCCTCCAGGCATGATCGGCTCCGCACCATCCAGCAGCGGGTTGCCGTCGAATGGGGTGTTTCAGTTGAAGGACTGCAGGCAAAGTCGCGGGTTCGGGCCGTGACCGTCCCGCGGCAGGTTGCCATGTATCTCTCGCGAGAACTTCTGGGTTTGCAGCTGGTCGAGATTGGCAGTGCTTTTGGTGGCCGGGATCACTCCACCGTGATTCACAGCCTCGACCGGGTCACGGCCATGCTCAGTGAAAACTCGGCGTTCCGTGGGCGTGTGGATAAGGTGAGGGAAAGCCTGCGTGATGAACGTTGACCGTGTAGAAAGACTGTCGGCTTGAGAAACAGTCCACCCGGTTCGCCGTTCTTCGTATGTTTTCAACTTCTTTCCAACATCTTTTTATTGCGCGAAGTCGTTGTTATATAGGCCTTTGTGTAGCTTTTCCACTTTCCACACGTTACTACTTCTACTGCCATTTTCAGTCTTGACTAAAAGACAACCGCAGTCAGGGTGTTGAATCCCAACACCCCCTCCTTTCCGAGAGTCTGCTGATGCGCTTCACAATCTCGCGTGAAAAGCTCCAGGAAGGTCTCACGGCAGTGACTCCAGCTGTTCCGTCGAAGACCACCCTTCCCGTACTCGGGAACATCCTGGTCCAGACCAGCGACAAGGGACTTCGGCTGAGCGGTACTGATTTGGACATTGCTGTCAGCACCGAGATCACCGCCGATGTCGAAGCCGCGGGAGGCATCACGATTCCCGCGAGAAAACTGTCAGAGATTGCACGCGAACTTCCGCCTGCACCAGTCAAAATTTCATCCTCCGGTGATCAGCGAATCACGATCGAGTGCGGGCGGTCAAAGTTCAAGCTGCTTGGGTTACCCAAGAGCGAGTTTCCCGCGTTTCCGGCG
>JARIET010000074.1 GCA_031127185.1 Gemmatimonadota bacterium
GTCGACTGCAGAAGCGCTTTCGTATCAGCCGAACGCGAACGCTCGAACTGACCTACTCACTGCTCCGTTAAGGAGGTGATCCAGCCGCAGGTTCCCCTACGGCTACCTTGTTACGACTTCGCCCCAGTCATTGCGCTCGCCTTAGGCGGCTTGGTCCCTTGCGGGTTCCGACACCGACTTCGGGCGCTCACAACTTCCATGGCGTGACGGGCGGTGTGTACAAGGCCCGGGAACGTATTCACCGTGGCGTAGCTGATCCACGATTACTAGCGATTCCAGCTTCATGAAGTCGAGTTGCAGACTTCAATCCGAACTGAGGCAGAGTTTAGGGATTGGCTCCCCCTCGCGGGTTCGCAGCCCTCTGTCTCTGCCATTGTAGCACGTGTGTAGCCCTGGACGTAAGAGCCATGATGACTTGACGTCGTCCCCACCTTCCTCCGGTTTGGCACCGGCAGTCTCTCCAGAGTCCCCGGCTTTACCCGCTGGTAACTGAAGATGAGGGTTGCGCTCGTTGCGGGACTTAACCCAACATCTCACGACACGAGCTGACGACAGCCATGCAGCATCTGTGCTGGAACTCCGAAGAGGGGCTCACGTTTCTGCGAGCTTTCTCCAGCATGTCAAGCCCAGGTAAGGTTCTTCGCGTTGCGTCGAATTAAACCACATGCTCCACCGCTTGTGCGGGCCCCCGTCAATTCCTTTGAGTTTCAGCCTTGCGGCCGTACTCCCCAGGCGGGGTACTTCATGCGTTAGCGCCGGCACCCAGGGGGTCGCTCCCCCAGACACCTAGTACCCATCGTTTACGGCGTGGACTACCAGGGTATCTAATCCTGTTTGCTCCCCACGCTGTCGCGCCTCAGTGTCAGCAATAGCCCAGCAGGCCGCCTTCGCCACCGGTGTTCTTCCGGATCTCTACGCATTCCACCGCTACACCCGGAATTCCACCTGCCTCTACTATGCTCGAGCCAGGCAGTCTGCACGGCAGACCCGGGGTTGAGCCCCGGGCTTTCACCGCACACTTACCAAGCCACCTACGCGCCCTTTACGCCCAGTGATTCCGGACAACGCTCGCACCCTCTGTATTACCGCGGCTGCTGGCACAGAGTTAGCCGGTGCTTCCTCACCCGGTACCGTCAGTCCCCTCGAAAGGGGAGGTTCTTCCCGGGCAACAGTGGTTTACACCCCGAAGAGCTTCATCCCACACGCGGCGTCGCTGCGTCAGACTTTCGTCCATTGCGCAATATTCCCCACTGCTGCCTCCCGTAGGAGTCTGGGCCGTGTCGCAGTCCCAATGTGGCTGGCCATCCTCTCAGACCAGCTACCCGTCGTCGCCTTGGTGAGCCGTTACCTCACCAACTAGCTGATAGGTCGCGAGCTCCTCGATCTCCCCCGGAGGTTTCCTCACCAGGGGATGTCCCCCGATGAGCGTATGCGGTATTACCCGGCCGTTGGGCCGGCTATCCCCCAGAGATCGGCAGATTGCTCACGTGTTACGCACCCGTTCGCCGGTTGCCCTTGCGGGCCCCCGTGACTTGCATGTGTTAAGCACGCCGCCAGCGTTCGTCCTGAGCCAGGATCAAACTCTCCAATGAGAATTCAATAGGCTCTCCCGAATCGCTGTCACGCTGTCGCCAGTTGTCTAACTAGGCATGACAGCGTTATTCGGAATCACAAGAAAATTCAGGTTGTTCTCTCGCCGTACCCCTGAATGGATACGGGTCATCGAGACAGCCTCGCACGTCCTTGCGATCTCATCACTCGATTGTCAAAAAACGATTTCTGTGGTACTTCGCCCCGTTTTCTACGGGAGCCCACAATAATAAAGCACGGGTCTATATAAGGTCAAGGGGTCCGTGCATCTTTTTTTGCTTTTTCTTGCCCGGAAGCACTAGCAGCCTCCAAGTCTCCCTAAATACGCCTATCTCACGGTGTGGCAGGCGTTTCGGGGGACACGAACAATAGCCAATCGACCGCGCTTCTGCAAGGGTCTGGCTTCACTCTGAGTCCAGGGCCCAGTGCCACCCGAACGGCGATACCCACTCCCCTCGATAACGCGTACTTTCACTCGACTCAGGAGTGAGAAAAATGCCCACACGTCGCGACATGCTCGCCAGCACGGCCGGTGCCCTCGGTGGCGCCGTGGTCTTTGGCGTACCGCCTCTGCCACGCCCTGATCCGCAAGGCGCCCAGGCGCCTCCGCCGGTTCGACCGCCACTCGCGCCGATGCCCGACGATCCGACGTCGGCTCCAGGTGCTCCAACCTCCGCGCTCGGCGAGCGCTCGCATCAGGTTTCCGTTGCGCGCACACCGACGGGATTGATCGCCGGTAGTTCGCTTACGCCGCATCAGTCTTTGACCGGCACGATTACACCATCCGACCTGCACTTCGAGCGTCATCATGCGGGAGTTCCCGCGATTGATGCCGCGAAACACGAGCTGCTCATCCACGGGCTCGTCGATCGGACACTGGCGTTCTCACTCGCCGACCTCAAGCGTTTCCCCCGAGTCACGCGCACGTATTTCATCGAGTGTTCGGGCAATGGCGGCGGCGCATTTCGTCGCCCCCGAGCCGAAATGACGCCACAGCAGATCGCCGGGCTCGCGAGCAACACGGAATGGACCGGTGTGCCGATGCGCGCGCTCTTCAATGAGGTCGGCGCTCAGCGCGGGGCGTCATGGGTGCTCGCCGAAGGGTCCGATGCCGCAGAACTCACGCGCAGTATTCCGATGTCGAAGATGCTGGACGATGCATTGGTGGTCTGGGCGCAGAACGGCGAGCCGTTACGTCCAGCGCAGGGCTATCCGATTCGCCTGCTCTTGCCGGGATGGGAAGGCAACGCCTCCATCAAGTGGCTCCGCCGGCTCGAACTCGGCACACGGCCCTGGATGACGCGCGAGGAAACATCGAAATACACGGATCCGCTCAAGGACGGCACCGCGCGGCAATTCAGCTTTGAGGTGGACGCCAAGTCCATCATCACGGCTCCTGTGTTCCCCGACCGCATTACGCGCGGCTGGCATCCAATCAGCGGAGTCGCGTGGAGCGGTCGCGGGCGCATCGCTCGCGTAGAAGTCAGTACGAACGGCGGCGAGACCTGGAGCAACGCAGCGCTGCTGAATGCGCCGACGCCCAAAGCGTTCGTGCGCTTTGAGCAAATGTGGGAATGGAAGGGCGACGAAACAGTGCTGCTGAGCCGCGCCACGGACGAGACCGGATACGTGCAACCGACGCGCGCCGCGCTGATCGAGGCGCGGGGTATCGGCACGAGCTATCACTCCAACCCGATCTACGGCTGGAAAGTTGGGACCGACGGCGCCGTCACATTCCACGGGGAAACCTGATGCGCCGAATGACGATCGCAACGGCGGCGCTGCTCGTGGGCTGCGGACCATCCGGCTCAGATCCGCGTTCGCCGCAACGCATGGGACTCGGGCGCGAGGTGCCTGCGCACGAAGTCGCACTGGTGAATCGCGACGTTGGCCCCGACGGCGCGGAGCTTCCGCCGGGCCGAGGTACCGTCGCGGAGGGGGCGACCGTGTACGCCGCGAAGTGCGCGTCGTGCCACGGCGCAAACGGTGAAGGAATGGCGCCCTTTCCCAAACTGGTCGGTCGCCCACCGGAAGCGGAGGGCTTCAAGTTCGGAGCGTCGGAGGCGGGTCTCGACCGGACGATTGGCAACTACTGGCCATATGCCACGACGGTGTTCGATTACGTGCGCCGCGCGATGCCGCAGCTGACCCCCGGCACGCTCACCGATCCCGAGGTCTATGCGCTCACAGCGTTTCTTCTCGCGTCGAACCAGGTGATTCCGATGGACGCCGCGCTCGACGCCGAGTCGTTGCGCGCCGTGAAGATGCCGTACCAGGATCGCTTTGTGCCCGACAACCGGCGGGGCGGCCGCGAAGTGAAGTAGGGTCAGCAAACGCCAGACTAAGTGACGGAAACGCCAAGGGGCCGCAGCGACATTTCGTCGTTGCGGCCCCTGAGCATTTCCTGCATGCGCCCTGTAGGAATCGAACCTACAACCTAGTGATTAAGAGTCACTTGCTCTGCCAATTGAGCTAAGGGCGCAAGCCCTTTCCCACTGCTCTTTCCTGCCAAGTCGAGGCGCGCCAGGAGGGAATCGAACCCCCGACCTGGAGCTTAGAAGGCTCCCGCTCTATCCAGACTGAGCTACTGGCGCCGAATCAGGCCCACGGTGTGTTGTTCCGTCTTCTCATCTGGCCCTTCTCCTCGAACTGTTGCGTGGCACTGCGTGTTGCCCTCCCTCACTCATCGCAGCCGATCGGGGCGGCCGGATTCGAACCGGCGACCTCCTGCTCCCAAAGCAGGCGCGATACCGGGCTACGCTACGCCCCGCGAATCAGACGCGAATTGTAGTCCGCGGAGAGAGTCGGGTCAACGGTTGCGCGCATCTTTCTTCTCCGTGAAACGCGCGCGCGTATATGCGTCGAGCGCCGCGCGCACGGCGCGACCGCGATGACTGATGCGTTCTTTGGCCGCGGTCGTCGCCTCGCCAAAGGTCATGGCCAGTTCGTCGCTCTCGAAGTACGGATCATAGCCGAACCCGTTTACGCCTCTGGGCGCGTACGCGATGCGCCCGACAGTCTCGCCGCGCGCGTGCAACTCTTGTGGCGCATCCTCCGCCCACTCATCCGCGGTCCAGACAATCGCGGCGACGCACACATATCGCGCCGTGCGCGCCAGTGCGGGGTCGGCAAGCGCCGCCAGCAACTTCGCATTGTTGGCATCGTCGTTCGCCTGCCCTGTGAGCCCCGAGGCTGACCATCGCTTGCTCCGCACGCCCGGAGCGCCGTGGAGTGCGTCCACGGCCAATCCGGAATCGTCCGCGAGAACAGCGAGCCCGGGCAGCAAGCTCGCGAAGTAACGCGCTTTCGCGAGTGCGTTGTCCTCAAACGTTTCAAACGCCTCCACAGCACCTTCCGCAGGACTCTCGGCGACACCCAGCGTTTCCAGCGTGACGGGCGACAAATGTGCCGCGCTCAGCATGGGAATCAGCTCGCGAATCTTCCCGGCACTGCGGGTCGCCAATGCGACCTGAAACCGGGAGACGGCAGTTTTGCCCACAATCAGCGTCCGTCGCCCGCCACCGTCGTCGAGGCAACCGCGAGCGCCGCCGCCTGTGCCGCGTGCAGCTGCGCGATGCCGCGCTCAGCGAGACCGAGCAGGGCATCGAGTTCACCCCGCCCGAACGTGCCATGCTCGCCGGTGCCCTGCACCTCAACGAAGCGACCTTCGCTGCTCATCACGACGTTCATGTCCACGCCGGCACGAACATCCTCGGCGTAGTCGAGGTCGAGCCGCGGCTCGCCGTCAATAACTCCCACGCTGACCGCCGCCACGCGACGCTTTACCGGACTCGCCTTGATGCGACCGGTGCGCAGCATCCAGTCAAACGCATCCACGACGGCCACGCTGGCGCCGGTGATCGCGGCAGTGCGAGTACCGCCGTCCGCCTGCATCACATCGCAGTCCACTTTCAGCGTGAACTCGCCCCAGGCGAAGTCGTCCAGCATCGCGCGCACGCTGCGCCCAATCAGGCGTTGAATTTCCTGGGTGCGCCCCTGCGGCTTGTCGCGCTCCCGTTGCGACCGTGTGTGTGTGGCCCGCGGCAGCATGGCGTATTCCGCCGTCAGCCAGCCCTCGCCCCTGCCCTTCTTCCAACCCGGCACGCCGTCCTCCACTGAGACGGTACAGAGCACCCTCGTGCCGCCAAATGACGAGAGGCAGGATCCCTCGGCGTAACGCGACGCCCCGCGCTCGAGGGCGATGGAGCGGAGGGCATCAATGGCGCGGCCGTCGCTGCGCGGTTCAGTCATGCTTTCCTTTCGATGAGTCGCGCAGGCGCGCGATGGTAGAGGTCGTTGAATGCCCCGGGGTGATGGGCACGATCACCACGCGCCCACCGCGAGCACGCACTATGTCCGCACCGACCACGGTATCCGGGCTGTAGTCGCCACCCTTGACGATGACATCGGGCTCCAGCGTTCGCACGAGTTCGAGCGGCGTGTCCTCGCTGAACACGACAACAGCGTCGACGCATTCCAGGCTGGCCAGAATGAACGCCCGTTCCGCTTCGGTTCGCACCGGCCGCTCGGGACCCTTGAGTCGGCGCACAGAGGCGTCGCTGTTCACGCCCACGACGAGCCAATCCCCGCCTCGACGCGCCGCCACGAGCACGTCGACATGACCGGGGTGCAGGAGATCGAAGACGCCGTTGGTGAAGACGACGGGGCCCGCGCACCCCTGGCGCCAAGCGCGCGCCGCATCCCAATCGAGGACTTTGCGGGCAGGGTCGAGCGGCAGGCTCAGAACGGCCCCGACGCCTGCGGGTTGATTCGCACTTCCTTGACGAAGCCCGGAAGCTCGACGACGTGGTAGTACTCGGCCCAGATCGCAATGAGCTTGTTCCCGCGCTTCACGTGCACCTTGCCGGCTGCCTCGGGAAGGCCGAGCGAATCCGCATACGCCGCCAGGCGTCGCTTGATCACCGCATCTGACCGACTCGACGCAAACCGGACCTCCTGCTTCATCCGGTCGGTGAAGCGGTAGTAGTCGAGAGCAACCGTTCCGACGTTCACGGCGAAGTAGACCGCGGCCGTCGCCACGAGCGCCGATACCAGGCACCCGAGGTTCGTCTTGCCCGCGCGCACGCTCACCATTGTGATTGCGCCCCCTCGATCACGTCGTTGATGATCCGCTCCAGTGCCTGTTTTCGTCCCGCGGCTTCGTCGTTCTCGGCGTAGTCCCCGTCGGCCGACATTCCCTTTCGCTGCCAGAGCACCCGATTGTTCTTGACATCGAAAATCTCGACGTCCACACGCACCTGAAGGCGTCGCCGTGCCGACGTGGCCTGTGCCGGGTTCGCACTGAACGCTACCGGCACGTCTATATCATAGCCGACGATCGCGCCCCGCACGACGGCACTCGCGCGCTCCTCCGGTGCCTCGCGAAGGCCCAGGCGAGACGAGAATGCCTTGCGCAGCCCCTCGGCAAGCTCGCGTTGCAAGTCGGCGGACGGTGACTGATTCTCGAACGGCAGGATCGCGACGTTTTTGATGTGCTCGGGGAGTCCGCCGCCCTGAAGCGAGTACTTCCACACACATCCCGACAGCAACAACAGCGCTCCGGCCAAACCGATCAGGCGGGCCGTTCGTCTCATAATCCGTGCGCTCACGGTCCGGCCACCGCTTCGAGCCGGGCCCGGAGTTCAGCTGGAATGGAAATCGGCCGATGATTGGAGCCAAGTGCGACAAGGGTTGTCGTCGCCGAAGCAAGCTTCTCGTCGTCGGCCACCCGCGAAATGAGATAGGAAAAAGTGAGTGCGCGAGACCGCACGTCGGTCAACGTCGTATGAATGCGGAGCAGTTCGTCATAGCGCGCTGCGGAGTGATACCTGACGTTGGCCTCCGAGACGGCGAGTGCCACGCCATCACGCTCGACTTCGGCATACGACTTGATGTGCTGCCGAATGAAATCAGTGCGGCCCATCTCGCACCAGACGAGGTAGTTCGCATGATAGGCGACCCCCATCTGGTCAGTCTCGGCGTAGCGCACGCGGGTTTCGGTGACAGTGGCGTTCACAGAGCGAGAGTTAATACCCTGAACCGCTTTGTAAAGCATCGGGAACATGGCTAGGTTCCGCGCCATGCCGTCTGCCCTACATACACCCTGCCTTGTCCTCTCGGACGCGCATTTAGGTACGCCGAGAACGTCGGGGAACGACGGGACGTTGGGGACGCGGGAGGACGGGCGTTTCGATCCGGATCGAAGCATCGTGGCGTTGATGGAGTTGGCGCGGCGCGAGGCCAAATCCGTGGTGATCAACGGCGACCTGTTCGACTTCTGGTTTGAGTGGCGCAGCGTGATGCCGCGGGTGGGGTTCCGCGCCCTCGCGGCGATCGCGGCTGCGGCCGAGTCAGGGGTGCGTGTGGTGTGGATTGCTGGCAACCACGATTGCTGGGGCGGCGATGTGCTGCGCGAGGCCGGCGTGGAGTATCACGTGGGCCCGTGGCGCGGCACGATCGGGACATGGGAAACGCTGATCGAGCATGGAGACGGTCTGCGAGATCGCGAAGATGCCGGGTATCGCGCACTTCGCGCCGTGCTCAGGCACCCGGCCGCGATCTGGGCGTTTCGTCATCTGCTGCATCCGGACTGGGCGAGCGCGCTGGCGCGGAGCACGTCGCACACCAGTCGGGGGATGCGGCCTCGCGATGGTGGCGAGGGTCTCGCCGCCGTGGCGCAGGCACGCCTCGCGGCCGACCCGGCGCTGGATCTGTACGTCTACGGCCACACGCACGCTGCGGCGATGGCACGCGCGCCTGAGGGTGGTGTGTATGCGAATCCGGGGGCCTGGATGGATGGACCGCGATTCCTCAGACTCTCCGATGATGCGGTGACGCACTGCGAACTTTCCGCCGAACGGCCGCGCGAGCTGAAGCGAATGGAGCTCCGGGCTCGTTAGTCCGTCGCATCACGGGCATCGACTGCTGCTCACTTCCGTTTGCGTGCCGTTTGTCAGAGATTCTGGCCTGTTAACGAAAATCCGCTGGGTGCCCGATCAACGACGGGATCCCGCACAGTGGCCCGCGCTCTGGAGCAGCCCTGGACACGCAGATCGCCAGACCATTTCGACTACGCACCTTCGGAACGCTCCGCCTCGAATCTGAGGACGGGCCGATCACCGGTCCGGCCGTGCAGCGCCACCGTCTGGCGCTGGTCGCGGTATTGTCGGTCGCGCCCGGACACCAAGTCAGTCGCGATCGCGCGGTTGCCCTGCTCTGGCCAGAGAGCGATGACCAGCAAGGGCGAACCCTCCTCAACACCACCGTCCACGCCTTGCGGCGGGCGCTTGGTGCCGACGCCATCCAGTCGGTTGGTGATGCGTTGTACCTCAATGCCGATCGCGTCGACTGCGATGCTATTCGCATAGAGCAACACCGCGTCGCGGGCCGGCTCGACGAGGCAGTCGCCGAATACACGGGCCCGTTCCTGGACGGCTTTCACCTCCCGGACTCACCACCATTCGAAGAGTGGCTCGGACAAACGCGCGAGCAGTTGTCGTCGGTGCACGCTAAATCGCTCGAGCGCCTGGCCATGGCGGCTGCCGGAAAAGGCGATACGCTGGGAGCGGTTCGCTGGTGGACGGCTTTCACACGACACCTTCCCTTCAGCCAACTCGGCGCCACGAATCTGGTCACTGCGCTCGCCGCCGCAGGCGAACGTGCAGAGGCCATTGCGGCAGGCGAACAGTTTGCCACACGGCTGCGCGCCGAACTCGAGGTAGAACCGGACGAGGAGCTGTTGCGTTTGCTCGCGAGGCTTCGTGCTGATTGGGTCGCGGCTCCGGTTGAGCCCGACACGCGGCCGGCCGCCGCCGCAGCGTTACCACCTGAGTCAACCGATTCCGCCCCGTCTTTGGGGCAACACGCCCTCACTTCCATTGCGCCTGCACTCGACGTGGAGGCGACATCCGAGGTCGCGGCTACACACCGGCAACCTGCGCGCGGCACGCGCGGACGGGTTCGTGCGCTCACATTGGCTGCGGCGGCCCTCGTCGTATTCGCGCTGGCCGCGACGATGTGGCCGACTCGTAGCGGTGACGGAGTCGTCAGCGACGACGTGGTACTCCTCGCCCCGTTTGAGTATGAGGGCCCGCCGGCACTCTCCTACCTTGGCGAGGGCATCATCGACCTCATCGCCGCTCAACTGTCGAGTCAGACGCAGTTCCGCACCGTGCTGTCGAGGCCGTTCATTGCGGGAATTAGCGCCGGGGCGTTTCCCAACTCTGCGGCGCGCCTGGATGAAGTCCGGCATGCGGCTCGAGAAGTCGGCGCCAGGCGCATGATTGTCGGAACGATCAAGTTGGCAGGAAACGTGTTGGCGCTGAGTGCCTCGATTGTTCGCACGAACACACCACTTCCGGAACAACCAGACGCGGAGATTTCAGGGTCTCAGGACAGTCTGCTGGTGTTGACCGACCGACTGGCTGCGCAACTACTCGTCGGTCAGGTTGCGAACCTCGCCGATGCTACGCCCGGCATGCTTTCGGCACGATCCCTTGTCGCGATCGAGCCGTACCTGCGCGGCCGCGCGGCATACCGGCGCGGAGAGTGGGCCGGCGCCGCCGCGCACTTTCAGCACGCGCTCGAAACGGATTCGACGTTCGCCCAGGCCGCGCTTGGGCTCGCGCTCGCGGAGAACTTCGGCGGCAACACGGCGCGTTGGAACTGGGCAATGAACACGCTACAGGCGCAACAGGGGCAACTCAACCGGGTTGAGTTTCTCATGTGGGACGCCCTCATCGGGCGCGCACTGCCGCGTCGCAAAGCCGGCTGGACTGAAGTGACCGTCCTGAGCCCGGACCAGCCCGAGGGCTGGTATGAGCTTGGTGACGTGGAATACCACTGGGGCTCGCTGCTCGGCGACGCTGATCCGCTGCGTTCGGCATTTGATCACTTCTCGCGCGCGCTGCGCACAGACCCGGGGTTTGCACCTGCGCTCAGCCACATCGTCGAGCTCTTGGCAGGCAATCGCGAGAC
>JARIET010000075.1 GCA_031127185.1 Gemmatimonadota bacterium
CCGCGCGGCTCCAACGGCATGGCCGTGGCGCCAAAGAACACGGTCAACAAGCGCGCACTCCTGCTCATCAACCCGCACACCTCGTTCTTCTTCCGCGAAGAGCTGCAGATGACGAGTGACGAAGGACTCAACGCGTACGGGGCCGCCACCTGGGGCCAGTTTTTCATCTATCAGGGATTCAATGCCACGGCCGGCTGGATGCACACCACGAGCGCGGCCGACCGCAGCGACTTCTTCACGCTCAAGGTGAGCGAGAAGGGCGGCAAGTACTTCTATACGGTGGGCAGCGAGGAAAGGCCGCTCGTCGAAAAGAAGATCACGGTGCCGTACAAGACGGCCGACGGCATGGCAACGCGCGAGTTCACCACCTATTTCACCAGCTACGGCCCGGTGGTGCGCAGTGTGGACGGCAAGTGGACCGCCATCCGCATCATGCAGGAGCCGCTCAAGGCGTTGATGCAGAGCTACCAACGCACGAAGGCGAAGAACCTCGCCGAGTTCAACAAGACGATGGAACTCAACACGAACTCGTCGAATGCCACCCTGTTCGCCGACGCCGAGGGCAACATCGCGTACCTGCACGCGAACTTTCTGCCGCAGCGCGACACGCGGTTCGATTGGCGCCAGCCTGTGGACGGCAGCGATCCGGCCACGGAGTGGAAGGGGTTGCTGCCATACGACAAGGCACCGAACGCGGTGAATCCGAACAGCGGCTGGGTGTACAACGCGAACGATCACCCCTGGGCGGCCGCCGGCCCCGACAGCCCGAAGAAGGAGAACTTCCCCGCGTGGGTGGACAACGGCAGCGAGTCGCACCGTGGGCGGCACGCCGTGATGGTGCTGCAGAACAAAACCGACTTCACGATCGAAGGGCTGCGCGCTGCGGCGTACGATTCGTATCTCCCAGGCTTTGAACGGAGCATTCCTGCGCTGATCGCGGCGTACGACGCGGCCCCGGCCGGCCACGCGATCAAGGCGAAGGTGGCCGAGCAGGTGGAACTACTGCGGAAATGGGATCTGCGCTTCAGCACCAGTTCGGTGGCCACATCGCTGGCGATTTTCTACGGCACCGAAGCGCAGCGCATCGGCAGCGCCGGGCGGGGTGGCCGTGGCGGGCGTGGAGGCGCGCCGGCGGAACCCACAGGAGAGCAACTGCTGCAGGCGCTCGCCAACGCCAGCGACAAGCTGGCGGCCGACTTCGGCAAGTGGAACACGCCGTGGGGCGACATCAATCGCTTCCAGCGCATCACGAACGAGATTGCACCGGCCTTTGACGATACCAAGCCCAGCACTGCGGTCGGATTCCCGTCGGCCACGTGGGGATCACTCGCCTCGTTCGGTGCGCGCGCCTACCCGAACACCAGGAAGTGGTACGGCACGAGCGGAAACAGCTTCGTCGCCGTGGTGGAGTTCGGGAAAGACAGCGTCCGCGCGCGAGCGGTGACTGCCGGGGGACTCAACAGCGTCGTAGGGTCGAAGCACTTCAACGACCAGGGCGTGCGGTATGCCGCCGGCGATCTGCGCGAGGTGTTCTTCTATCCCAACCAGGTCGCCAGGAACACCGAGCGCGTGTACAAACCCGGGCAGTGATGGCGGCCGGTTGGCGCAACGGGGGGCGGCGGTCGACACGACGCCGCCCCCCGTTATGCATCAGTCCGCGCGCATCACGCCGGTGAGATCGGCACGTGCTGCGCGCGCGGCCGGCAGCCAGCAAGCGATAGCGGCGGTCAGCAGGAGCAGCGCCGGCACAGCCAGGTACGTTGCCATGTCGCCGGGCGTCACCGCGAACAGCAGCGTCTCGATTGCCCGCGCTGCCAGGCGCGTCAGCACGATCCCCACGAGCACACCGATGCCGGCGAGTCCAAGGCCGTTCCGCACCACGAGCCACTGCACCGTTTGCCGGCCGGCCCCCAACGCCATGCGGATGCCAATCTCGCGCGTCCGCTGCCGCGCTGCATGCGCCACCACGCCGTAGACACCAACGATCGCGAGTACGACGCCGACCACTGCAAAGCCGCTGAGCACCACCATCAGGAACCGTGGCCGCGCAAGCGCCGTACTCCGGACGTCCTGCATCGTCCGCATTGACGAGAACGCGAGCGTGGGGTCCAGTTCGGCCAAGACCCGGCGCACCGGTGCTGCCAGCGAACCGGGTGAGTCGCCGGTGCGCACGGTCAATACCAGCCCCCGCCGCGGCTCCTGTGCGAGCGGCTCGAAGACCTCAGGGACCGGTGCCTTGGCGAGTGCTTCCTGCCGCTCATTGGCCACAATCCCCACGATCGTGCGCCAGTATGACGAGTCAGTTGGATTGCGCTCATAAGTAACGCGAACGCCAAGGGGCGTTTCGCCGGGAAAGAACTGCCGGACGAACGCTTCGTTCACGACGACGGCCGGAACGGATGTGGCATTGTCGGTTTCGTCCAGAAACCGCCCTGCGATCAGTCGGGTGCCCATCACGGCGTGGTATCCGGCGGTCTGCGTTCGATGCACAACCTGTTCGTCAGGAGACGCGATTGCACGGCCCTGCGCCGAGATCTGGCTGGTCCAGGACGCCGGCGTCAGTGGAACTTTCGAAGCGAACGCTGCCGCCTGCACACCGGGGAGCGCGCGCACGCGGCGCTCCAGCTCACCAAAGAACGCTGTCACTTTCGCCGTGCTGTCGTACCGGGACCGCGGGATACTGATGGCCGCGGTGAGAACGTTGCGCCCGTCAAATCCAGCATCCACGTGCTGCAACGCCGCGTAGCTTCGCACGAGCAGTCCTGCGCCAACGGTGAGTGTCAGCGCGAGCGCCACTTGACCGACCAGCAGAACGTTTCGGACCTGGCGGGCGCGCCGCGAGCCGGTTGCGCCGCGGCCAGCATCCTTGAGGACATCGGCCGGATCCCGGCGTGCCGCCCACAGCGCGGGCCCTGCGCCGAAGAGGAGCGCGCTCGCAAGCGTCACCGCGGCGACAAACCCCGTGACATTGAGGCTCACGCCCACATCGCCGATCGGAAGAAGTTGCGGCGGCTGCAAGGCCACGAGTGCGCGCGTCCCCCACCAGCCGAGCAACAACCCGAGCGCCCCACCCACAACGGCAAGCAGTCCACTCTCCGTCAACGCCCGGCGCACGAGGTGTCCGCGCCCCGCACCGAGGGCAAGCCGCATCGCGGCTTCGCGCTCGCGGGCCGCTGCGCGAACCACCAGGAGGTTGGCCAGGTTCGCGCACGCGATGAGGAGGAGAATGGCGACGGCGGCGAACATCACGAGCAAGGGCCGCCGCGTTTCGCCAATCAGGTCGGCATGTAGCGAGCCCAACTGGGCGCCCATGACGCGGTTGGTACCTGGATATTCCGACTGCAGTGCGCGCACCACCTCCTGCAACGCCGCGTCCGCCTGTTCAAGAGTCACGCCGGGTTTAAGCCGCGCGACGGGCCGAACAAAATGCGCACGCCGGAAGGACGTTTGCGCACGGCTCGCCGGGTCCCAGCCGATGTTCGTGAAATACTCCACGTCCATCCCCGGCACTCCGACGCCGTCGGGAAGTACGCCGACCACCTCGGCCGGGCGCCCGTCGAGCGTAATGGTACCGCCAACGACGGACGAGTCTCCGCCAAACTGCGCCCGCCAGGTTTGTGCCGGAAGCAGCACCAGCGTCCTGCCGACATTCCACGTTTCTGACTCTTGAAAGGTGCGCCCCAGCGTGGCACGCACGCCGAGTACATCAAAGAAGTTTCCGGTGACGCCGAGCGTGGACACCATCCGCGGTTCGCCGCGACCCGTGAGCGTGGACTGCGTGACGAAGCTGAAGTAGCCACCCACGTCTGCGAAGGCGCTTACACGCTCGCGCCAATCGAACATGTTGGCCGGGGCTGCCTCGGCATGCGTCCACTTGAATTCGGGATTCGTCTCCCAGATCGAGACAAGCCGGTCCGGCTCCGCATAGGGGAGAGGCCGCAGGATCACCGCACGGACGGCCGAGTAGATGGCTGTGTTCGCACCAATGGCGAGCGCAAGTGTGAGGACCATGGCGGTGCTGAGCACCGGATTGCGCGCGAGCGAGCGGGCCGCGTGGCGGAGGTCAATCCAGGCTTCGGCAATGCGTTCGCGCAGCATCAGCGTTTGCTCCCGGTGCTCGGCCGACGCGCGAAGTCGCGCGCGCGCTGCCGTGAGTGACTCGCCGACGTGTAATAAGGCCTGCGCCTGAGCCTCGACCGGCGGCACGCCGCGGGCGGTCAGGAACGCGATGCGTTCCGCGATGACGGCGTCCAGCTCGACATCGGCGTCGTGCGGCGCCGCCGCCGGCCGGTGGAGCTCGAGACCAAATATGCGGCGCGCGCCGTAGCGAATGCGCGACCAGCTCATCGCGTCCCTCGCGCGCTCACGGCAGCGGTGCGTGCATCCAGCACCTCCGTCAGTGCGGTGACAGACCGACGCAGGACCTCAGTTTCCGTGCGCAGGTGCGCGCGGCCCGCAGCGGTCAGCGAGTAGTAGCGCGCCCGACGGTTGTTCTCCGTCGTACCCCAGGCTGCCGTCAGCAGACGGCGCTCCTCCATCCGGTGCAACGCCTGCAGGAGGGCGGCATCCTCCACGGGAAACTCGCCGTCAGAGCGTTGCTCCACCCACTGCGCGATCTCGAAGGCGTGGAGCGGCGTCCACGAAAGCGCCTTGAGAACGAGAATGTCGAGCGTGCCGCGCAGCAGTGCCATGGCGAGCCTCCAGGGTGTCGTGTCCCTTTCCCCAAGTTACTACCCTAAGACACTACCTCAACCGAATTGGTTGCATTGGCGCGACCGGGCTCTGTCCGGGAAATGGGGCTGGACGCGTTGCGTTCGCGCCGTCAGGGTGCGACCATGCAGCGCACCCATCAGATACCTATTTGGAGAGCACAATGGATCGTCACGCAGATGCACGCTGGAACGGAGACCTGAAGAGCGGCAACGGAACCGTCAAGCTCGGGAGTGGGGCGTACGAGGGCCCGTACTCGTTCGTCAGCCGATTTGAGAACGGTACGGAAACAAACCCTGAAGAGCTGCTCGGCGCGGCCCACGCGGCCTGTTACTCGATGGCGCTGGGCGCCGGGCTCGGCAAGGCTGGGCATACCGTGAAGAGCATTTCCACGACGGCCACCGTGCATCTCACGAAAGGCGACGGTGGGTCGTCCATCACGGGCATCTCCCTCGTCACCCGCGGCGATGTGCCGGGTCTCTCGCTCGCCGAGTTCCAGAAGGCCGCCAACGATACGAAGACCGGTTGCATCATCTCGCGCGCGCTGGCGGCTGTGCCGATGACGGTGGACGCGCAGCTGGTCTGAGCAGCTTTCGGGCGGACCCGCGGGGCGTTCAGTCCGCGGGTTCTGCCCCGATTGCGCGACGTGCCGCTTCCACCAACTCCACGCGCACCCGGCGGCTCCGGGTCCGCCGCCAGGCTTCGTTCACATTGGCCGCCAGCACGCCGGCCAACAGAAACCACACCGCGCCGATCAGTTCGAACGCTGCGAAGGCGACCACTGCGGTGATGGTGCCGTAGACGAGCTGGTCGCGAGGGCGCCCGGGCGAAGTCGGCGGGTCGGTCACCATGAAGAATGCGAAGTAGAGCGCCGCATTCAGATTCGGAATGCGGTAGAGCTCGGCGACACGCGCAGGATCGCCCGCGAACGCCGCCCCAGTGACCAGGGCGAAATACACGCCGAGGAATGCCAGAACTGACGCCGACTTCCGCACGCGGTCCGTGACGAGCATCCCCGTCGCAAACAGCGCGACGATCTGCCACGGCGGCGCTTCGGAGAGTGCCCCCCACCAACTGTGCCCGGTGTCGAAAAGATAGAAGGTGATCACCAGCGCGAGCGCCGCGGGATTGAACACATTGGCGCGCGCCGCACGCAGCACGTACTTGCTGACAATCGCGATCGCGCTTGTCACGGCTGCAGTCCAGGCGGGTTCGTGCGGGCTCAGCACCATGGCCACGATCAACCCGGTCAGCAGCGCTCCGTCGGGCAGCATCCAGCGTCCGGCCCGCCACCGCAACAGCGGCACATCGATTGCCACAGCCGCCAGCGTGGCGGCAAGAACACCTGGCGCCACGAGTGGCACACCCTCGGCTGCGGCCGCAAGCGCCAGCAGCAGCGCAAAGCAGATGATGAGCAGTCCCTTGGGACTGCGGAGGTACCGCCTAGCGCGCGACGCGGGCATCGATCATCGAGGCGAAGTTCGTCGTGGCGTGCCGCTGCAGTGTTGCGTCGTACCAGACGCCTGACGCCCCCTGCCGCTCCAGAAATGGCGTACCCCGCTCCGGGCCGAGCACGAAAGCCGCAGTGGCCAGCGCATCGGCAGCCATTGCCGTGGGGGCGATGACCGTCGCGCTCGCGACTTCGGCGGTGCGAGAACCGCCGCGGGGATCAATCAGGTGATGCCCGCCGGCTCCGGTTGAGCTGACGCGCTCGTAGTCCCCCGAGGTGCAGATGGCAACGTCGGTGATCTGCAGCACTTCAACCACGTCGTCCCGCTTGCGCGGGTGGCGGATGCCCACACTCCAGAGGTCTCCTGTGGCATTCCGGCCTGAGAGAAACTGATCTCCGCCGGCGTCAATCGCAAAGTCGCCAAATTCGGCGAGCTCGCGCGCCGCGAGGTCGGCGGCGAATCCCTTGGCCACGCCACCGAGATCCAGCATCAGCGCGCGATGGAGGGTCGCGGTGCGATTCGCCCGATCGACGGAAATGTCCTCGAATGTTGGTCCCGTCGCCGCGACGCCAGACGGATGCTCGGCACCCGTGCGGAAGTGACGAGTGAACCCCCGCGCCTCCATTGCCCCGCCAACGGTCGGATCGAACGCGCCGCCGGATTCCCGAGCCACGGCGACAGCGAACACGAGTAGCTCGAAGAGCACCGAGCTGAGCGGAACAGGGGTTTCCACCGTCGTGCAGAGTGTGCGCAGCTCACTGCGGGGATCGAATCGTGAGCAGGTGACCTCCACCATTCGAAACCAGTCGGTCGCGCGGCGCATGGCTTCGTCTCGCAGGGCGCGCCTTTCAGCGGTCTCGCCGTGCCCAACGACCTGAACCGTGACAACCGTGCCCATGGCAGGCACGGTATGGATCGCAACGTCGCTCACCTGGCGCGCGCGAGCGCCCCGACCACTGCGTAGTAGAACGCGTTGGCGCTCTGCGTTGCACCGGAGACGTAGTCCACATCGGGACTCTGGCGCGCAACCACCTGTGGCGGGAGCGCCGAGATCCACGAGCACGAATAACGGGTGAGGCACTGCGAGATAGTCGCGTCGACGATGCGACCTTCCTCAATCGTCACGGCGACCTGGATGTCGCCGTGGCGCGAAGTCCCCCAGCCAAAGTAGGTGCCGTCCTTCCATGCCACCGCCGCCTTGTCTTGCGCAGCGGGCGCTGGCTTCGCTGCGGCTGCCGGCGCAGGCGCGGGTTCAACGACGGCCACTGGCTTGGGCGCCGCCGCCTGCGGCACACTATCATCAACGGCCGTGCGACCCGCTGTCGTATCGGAGACGGTCTGCAGCACAACGCTCTCGGGGGACGGAAACGCGGGCGGCACTGCAGCGGTCGTTGCAGCGGATGCGCCTTCGACCCGAGTGAGCTTCGGCACAACCGGCGCGGCAGCCGCCGCGCCAGCGCGCGCACGAACCGGCGGCGCGTCTATACCGGAAACCCCGACAGGGACCGCCTCCACCACACCCGCTGTCGGCTGCGTGCGCTGCGCGGGCCCGGGAGGCCGACGCACGGAGCTCTCCGAGGCAAATCGGTCCGCCGCCGCTTTGGTCTTGTGGTACCCTGCCGCGTAGACCGTGAGAATCGCGGCAGAACTCAGGGCCACCAGTCCGCCCGTCCCCACGCCAGCCGCGCCCGCGCGCCGGTGCGGCGCGGAGTGGTTGTCGGCGGGAGCGCGTGTGGAAGTCATGGGCAATTCAGGAGCTTCTGTCAGTTGGACCAGGGGTTGCGTCGAACATTAGCGCAGCAATCACCGTGTGATTACGCCGCGCCCGCCGCTGCTGCTGCAAATATCCTGGTCGGCGCGCTCCGCAGCCGGTTTTCGGGTTAGGATGTAGGGGTCGTGGCCAACCGAACGTCTCGCAGAAAGTCGCCATTCACCCGCCCAGAGCAATGACCCTGCGCTCCCTTCGCCTCCTTGTGCTCGCTGCCCTGCTGCCGCTCCCCGCGATCGCACAGCCCGCGCCGACGGTGATCATTATTGCCCGGCACGCAGAAAAAGGCACGACGCCGGCTAATGATCCACCGCTTACGGAAGCTGGTGTCCTACGCGCCAAGGCCCTGGCAGCGGCGTTGGCTGGGGCCAAAGTGCAGGCCGTCATCACCACACAACTCGCGCGCACGCGCGAGACCGGAAGACCCACGGCTGAGGCCGCCGGACTGACCATGGAAACCGTGGCCGCGGGCAGCGCGACGGAAGTTCATGCGAAGGCAGTCGCCGATGCCGCGCGCAAACACGTCGGCAAGACGGTGCTGGTTGTGGGCCACAGCAACACCGTCATGAGGATTGTCGAAGCGCTTGGCGGCCCTAAGCTCCCCGACCTCTGCGACTCGCAGTATTCGGGCCTCTTCACCGTGATCCTCGACGGCGCGTCCACACGCTTCGTCAGCAGCACGTTTGGTGCGCCCTCGCCGGAGCAGCCGACCGGGTGCCCGAACACGATGCAGTAGTGCGCCCGATCGTGAGACACCGCGCGCGCGCCGGCGGCCCAAGCGGCAAAACCATCCCTGAGGACCTCGCTGTCGAATCGTCCGACGACCCCGGTGTCGAAACGTTCAATCTGCGCGACTCATCCGGCACGGTGCGCCGCCGGACCTTCGTGTCTCCCCGGCCCTGTGGCGCCTGGCGCATCAGTCACTTTCCCGCCTCGGATTTCGTGGCACCACGCACTCCATGACTCCCTTCGAGTTGACCTTTCGCGTCGGCTGGGCCGATGTCGATTTCAATGCACACATGCGAAACTCGGCGTTTCTGGACCGCGCCTCAGACACACGCATGCTGTACTTCAACTCGCTGGGGCTCGGCACCGCCGAGCTGATCCGGCTGCGCATGGGCCCTGTCGTCATGCGCGACGAGGTGGAGTATTTTCGCGAGCTCCAGCTGGCCGAGGAATTCAAGGTCATCCACCAGGTCGCGGGACTCGCGCCTGACTGCAGTCGGTACCGAATCCGGAACACGTTTTTCAAACTGGACGGCCAGCGCGCCGCGCGTGTGACCAGCACCGGCGGCTATATCCATCTCGACCAGCGCCGAATCGTGGCGCCGCCGGAGCACGTGCGAGACGTGCTGCGTGCCGTGAGTCGCACGGAAGATTTCGCTGAACTGCCGTCGAGCGTGAAGTGACCAGCGGCCCGACCCATGCTGCGGCGCACGAGTTTTTTCGCCATCTTGGATACGTTGATCAGGGCGTACGATTCGCCGAGGAACTCACGAAATGAACAAGACTGTCGCCTCCGCTGGCCTTGCCGTTGCCGCTCTCACCGTGCTTGGCGCGGCGCGGCTCCACACGCCCACGCTGCCGCCGCTCGCTGCCATGCAACAACTCGAGAGCCCAGCAGCTCCGGGGAGCGCCATGCCGAACCTGACGGTCGGCGCGGACGGGCGGGTCTATTTGTCCTGGCTCGAACCCGCGCCGGATTCGGCGACCGCGCTTCGATTTGCATCGTACGACGGCGCGAAGTGGGGCATTACGCGCACTATTCGCGCGGGAAAGGACTATTTCGTGAACTGGGCTGACTTCCCGTCGCTCGCGGTGAACAAGAACGGGCGCATTGCCGCGCACTGGCTGCAGCGGCACGGCACGGCTTCGTACATGTACGACGTGCGCATCGCGATTTCGACGGACGCAGGCCGCACTTGGGCGCCGCCCATGGCCCCGCACGTGGATCGCTCGTCGACGGAAAAGGGATTTGTGACGATGTGGCCGGAAGGCGAGGGGTTCGGCGCCGTATGGCTCGACGGCCGCAAGGCTGACAAGACGCGTCCGGATGCCAAACAAGAGATGATGGTGCTCTCGACGAACCGGGCCGGCGTGGAGCAACCGACTGAGACGATTGTCGACGATCGCGCCTGCGACTGCTGCCAAACCACCGTGGCGCTTACGAGCGATGGCCCGATCGCGGCATATCGCGATCGCACGGCGAATGAGATCCGCGACATTTATGTCTCGCGCCGCGTGAACGGCAGGTGGACGCCCGGCAAAGCCGTGCACAACGACGGGTGGGAGATCAACGCCTGCCCCGTGAACGGCCCGTATCTCGGCGCCAGCGGCAAAAGTGTGGCGCTGGCCTGGTACACAGCCGCGAAGGACCAACCGCGCGTGAAGGTGGCGTTTTCATCTGATGCCGGCGCCACGTTCGGCGCCCCAATCACGGTTGACCTTGGCCAACCATCCGGCCGCGTGGCCACAACGCTGCTTGCCGACGGCAGTGCCCTGGTCAGCTGGATTGAACGCACTGGAGGAGACACGGCAGGCGTGCTGGTTCGCCGCGTGACATCCGACGGCAAGCTTGGCGCACCGGTCACCGTTGCCGCGTCGTCC
>JARIET010000076.1 GCA_031127185.1 Gemmatimonadota bacterium
ACAAGGAGAAGCTTCAGGAGCGCAAGGCGAAGCTCGCGGGCGGAGTGGCCGTGATCAACGTCGGTGCCGCCACTGAGAGCGAGATGAAGGAGAAGAAGGCCCGCGTCGAAGACGCGCTGCACGCCACGCGTGCCGCCGTTGAAGAGGGCATCGTCCCGGGCGGCGGTGTGGCGTTGATTCGCGCGCAGGTCGCGCTCAAGTCGCTGAAGCTGGGCGAGGACGAGCAGATCGGCGTCGACATCATCCGTCGCGCCATCGAAGAGCCGATCCGCATGATCGTGTACAATGCGGGTGGCGAAGGCTCGATCGTGGTGGAGAAGGTGCGGGCTTCGAAGGACCGCAACTTCGGCTACAACGCGCTGACCGACACGTACGAGGACCTCGTCGTCGCCGGCGTCATTGACCCGGCCAAGGTTGTGCGCACAGCGCTGCAGAACGCGGCGTCGATCGCCAGCCTCCTGCTCACGACCGAAGCACTGATCGTTGAGAAGAAGGAAGACAAGCCGGCCCCGGCCGCGCCGGGTGGCGGCGGCATGGGCGGGATGTACTAAGCGGTTTTCGATCCAGTTTGGGACAGAGCGGGGGTGCCGGTGACGGCGCCCCCGCTTTGTTTGCCGGTATCAGCGGAGCGGAATCACGTTGATTTCGCGTCCGGTGTCGCGATGGCTGATCCAGATCAGGATCGGGCCGGTTCCCGGGAATGCGACGATGGGACCGGTTCCGTTGCCAAGCGCAACGTCCGGCGAAGCACGCTCGCTGCCTTTGGAGGTACCGACGCCTGACCGGTGCAGGCGCAGCGTTCCCGGCGCGCGGGACGAATCCGTCCACACACCGACCCAGCTTCCGTCCGCGAGGCGCGCGCCGCGCGACGAGCGCTCGGGCGGTTCCGCCAATGCAGGTGACGCCGCTTTCGCATGGAGCCGCCGGGCGGGGAACATCCCATCCGTTGAAGCCTGCCACATTGCTGCTGCCCGCGACGCTTCGCTGGCGCCCGACACTTCCCATGTGGCGAACACGCGGTCAGCGCTGTCTCTGGCGAGCGTGATCAACGTGCGGGTTCCGCGACCGGCACTGCCAGGAATCGTGGCCGGCTTCGAGTATGTGGTGCCGTCTACGGTGTACGACCACACGATCTCGGACGAACCTCCAGCGGCCCGAGACCATGCGAGAAACGGCTGGGCGAAACCATCGGGATCGAGGATCAGCTCCACCTGTGGCGCCTCGTCGGAGCGGTGCATGGTGCGCTCGCCGGGTGGGCTCACGCGCAATTCTGCCGAGAACGAGCTGCCGCCATCGATGCTCCGCGATACGAAGACGGCGGTATCAAATCCGGCCGTCTCGAACCATGCAATCGCGACCTGATTGCCGCGCACCGCCGTGGCGAATGCGCCGACGACCTTTCCGGCGGTCGCCAGGCGAAGCCGAGGGCCAGCATACGCCGTGTCGTGTTCACTGCATGCGATGAAGGCAAGCACGGCGGCAATTACTGGCCAATGCGCGAGCCGGCGGCGCAACAGTAGTCGGTTCTCGCTTTCCATGCTCGCTGGCGTCGGCGTGGTCCTACAGTGCGAGCGCCATCTGCGTTGCACGGCATGACCCAATCGGCGCACTCGGCGCCTTCCGCACCGCCGCGGCAAGCGAGGCTCTGCGCGCGCGCCGCGTGATCCCGCGCTTCGTTGCAGCGCAGGCCACCGATGGCGTGTTGTTGACCTCGCTGAGGTGGAGCAGGAGAACGGCGCGAAGCGCGGACGTGGCTACCGCATCAATGAAGGCAGTCGCTTGTTCGTTGCTCAAATGGCCGGTCGCGCTGGCGACCCGATGCTTGAGATACGACGGATAGGGTCCCTCGCGCAACATCGTGGCATCGTGATTCGCCTCTATGCAGAGCAGGTCCACTCCGCAAAACGCCTTGACCAGCGCGTCCGTTGGTTCGCCCAGGTCATGCGCCAGCCCTGCGCGCATCCCCGTGCCACGATCCGAGAAGACCAGCGCTGTGGGTTCGTTCGCGTCGTGCGGTACGCGGATCAATTCGATGTCGAGGTCGCCGACCCGCGTGTCCCGCGGCACCACATGCGCCCGGTGTCGGACCTCGGCGTCGAGCCCGCGGACGGTCCCCGCGCTGCCAAAGACGCTCCACTTCCACTTCGCGGAAACCTGGGCGATGCCACGGCTGTGATCCACATGTTCGTGCGTCACGAAGACGGCGCTCAACTCCTCTGGCGTGACACCCACGAACGCCAGGCGCTGCTTGAGAGTGCGCGGACCGATTCCGCAGTCCACCAGAACTTTGGTCGCGCCGGAATCCACGAGGATGGCGTTGCCGCTGCTGCCACTGGCGAGTGAAACGATGCGCATCAGTTCGCGGCGTTCCAGGCGGCCGTCAGCGTTGCGCGAAGCGCGGGCGTCAGCGCCACGGACCGACGCTGCATGGCCAACGATGCAACGGCGAGAAACTTCTGCAGTGCGTAGGTGTCGTACATCCCGTCTTGGCCCCACGAAAACGGCTCGACGTACTTGGGCGGCCCGCTGTCGCCGAACAGGTTTGACCCGGCGCCGATGATGGTGCCCGTGTTGAGCCGGGTCCCGATCGCGACCTTGACGTGGTCGCCGATCAGCGAACCAAGGAACTGCATGCCGGTGTCGTGCTCGCCCCGTGAGTCCCGCACGCGCACCTGACCGTAGCTGTTCTTGAGATTGCTCGTGATCGTGCCTGCACCGAGGTTCGCCCAGCGCCCGATCACGGAGTGCCCCACAAAGCCGTCGTGTCCCTTGTTCGCGTGCCCTTGCACGCTGACCACGCTCATTTCACCACACACGCGCGAGTGCTCGCCAACCGCCACGCAGCTGTATCGCCCGCCGGCGACCTGCGTGTGCGCACCGATCACGATCGGTCCGGCCAGTCGCGCAAACGCGCTGATGCGCGCGCCTTCCATCACCACGACGTCCCCTGCGGTCGTGTCCACCACCACCTGCGGTTCCACGTAAGCTCCGCGCGCCACGGCGAATCGATGCTCACCGAGCACGTCCACGTGCGCCGGCGGTTCATCGGGGATTGCGGCGGCGAGCGCAGCAGCGTCGGCGACAAGCACATCGGGCAGCAACCGGATGAGATCCCACGCGGCGGTTAGCCACCAACCGTTCACCGCGAGGTCGGCATCGCCTCGCGCAGCCACGCGCACAGAGGCCAGCTCATCGAGTGGTACCTGCCCACCGCCCAGTTCCGAAACATTCACGTCGCGCGCCAACGCAACGGCAGCGATCACGCCCCCGCAGCGGACGGCGCCACCCGCGGCCGGGGCTGCAACGCGCGCGATCAGATTGGGAGCGCACCGCGCGTTCACGAGCAACGTCCCGGCTTTCAGCACCCCGGTTACCGATCCGGGCGCGCCAAACTCGGCGAATGCCTCGAGGTGCGCCGCGCCGATAAATCCGGCTGCCTTGGCGTTGAGCACCCGTTCCCACCGCTCCCGTACAACCGTGGCGCCTACCCGTAACTCGCCGAACGGGCGCGTAAGTGCAAACGGCTCGGCTGCCCGCGCCGCGGCGTCGTCGTACAGGATGAATCCACTGCTCATCGGTCGCGTACCTCTGGCGGAAGCGCTTCGACCAGCGACTTGAGATCGGCCGCGCGCTCAACGGTGGTCACCAGTGTCATTCCGTTCAAGGCGACAACCACGAGCCCCTCAACACCGTAACACACAACGGTCGTGCCGTCGGCGTGCACGACGTTGTCCCGTGCGTCGCGCATCAGCACGCGACCGACAGGCGCGTTACCAAGCGAATCGCGTTCCCGTACCTGGCGGAGCGCGGCCCAGGTGCCCACGTCGCTCCAGCCAAACGTGCCCGGGATGACCATCACCCGGCTGCTCCGTTCGAGCACGCCGATGTCGATGGCCACCGATTTCACGGAGCCAAAGAAGGCAGAGGCGTCAGTGCCGTGCGCGGCAAGGGCAGGGGCGACTTCCGGACACAGCGTGGTGACCTCGTCGAGAATGTCGCCGGCCGTCCACGCAAATATCCCGGAGTTCCAGAGGCACCCTGCTGCCACCAGCTGTTCCGCGCGATTGCGATCAGGCTTTTCCACAAACCTTGCCACGCGGCGTAAGCTGCCATGCACGACATCGCCCGGCTGGATATAGCCCAGCCCTGTGTCAGCAAAGGCTGGAACGACGCCGACCGTCACGAGCGCCCGATGTGTGACCGCCGCGTCAGCGGCATCGATCAGTGCCTGGCGAAACCCCCCAACGTCGCCGATGCTCCAGTCCGCGTGCACGGAGACGATCACCGCGTCACGTCCCGACCGGCGGGCAATCACGTTGGCGGCCCAAGTGAGCGCGGCGGCAGTTCCCGCCGGCCGTGGTTCGGCAATCACATTCTCCGGTGGTACGTCGGGCAAGGCGGTTCGGATGGCCTCGACGAGCGACGCGTTTGTCAGCACGAGCGTGCGCAACGCAGGTGCTACCGCTGCCAGGCGGTCCAGCGTGTCGCGAAGCATCGGCTGCGACGTGATCAACGGCAGGAGCTGCTTCGGGCGCTCGGGGGTGCTCAGCGGCCAGAAGCGCGATCCCACGCCTCCGGCGAGCACAACGGCCCAGCGCTCCGCTCTCACAGTGGGCACGCTCAGCGCTTAGGCAGCGGCCGCCGTCAGCTCGGCGACGCGTGCATAAAGTCGCTTCGGGCTGAACGGCTTTGTCATGAAATCGTTCGCGCCGAGCGCCAGTGCCTCGGCCCGCTGCTGGTCGTGCCCGGCAGCGGTGAGGATAACGCACGGCAAGGTCTTCCAGCGCGCGTCGGCCCGCATCCGGGCCAACACTTCGAGACCCGTGAGCCCGGGCATCATGAGATCGAGGAGCACCAGCCCGATGTCGGGGTATTCCTCAAGGGCGGCCAGCGCCCCAGGACCATCTCCCACCAGCGTCACCCGAAAGGGGCCTTGCTCAAGCTTCGTTTGAATGATCCGGCCGATATGCGGCTCATCGTCGGCCACCAGCACGTGCGCGGTCATCGCGCGCCTGCCGGGCTGCGCACGCGTCGCGCGTTAGACCAGCGCGGCAATGTTGGCGCGGTTGCGCCGCAACTCATACAGCAGCTGGCCGAGGTTGGCCGAGGGCTGGACCAGCACGAGCAAGACCGCGTCGGCGCTCAACGCGCAGATCACGGCCATCCCGCGCTCATGCTCAAGGATCGCCGTCTGCAAGGGTCCGCGCTGCGCTGCGGCACCGAACTCGTCGGCATACTGCACGATCGACGGAACGTGTGCCGCGATGTGCTCAGCGTCCACCGTATCGGTCGTCTGACTGTCGATGAGCAAGCCGTCGCGGCCCAGAACCACCGCCGCTTCGACGCCTTCGCGCTGCCGGATGGCGCCAACAAGGTCGCGAATCGTGGGCATGGGCTGGCTCCAAACGGGGAGGTGTTTTCGGGCGGGAAGTTCTCGAAGTGTACGCTCCGCCAGAATGAAGTCAAGCTCGTGATTCGCTTGAAGTTGGCCCATCGCACAGGTACACTACGCCACTCACGATGACACCGGTTTTTCAGTCCCTTAGGCGCCGCCGTTTGGCCCATTTGCTGACCTTCGCCGGGCTCGCGTTCGGTGCAGCCGCGTGCGACGACCCGTTCCAGGTGAAGGCGAGTTTTCCTAACGAGCATCAGACCTTCACCGTCGCCGCGCTCACCGGCGCCGACGTCAACGCCCCCGCTGGGCTCTTCCTCGACGGCAGGAGCGTTGTTCGAATTGGCGGCGACTTTTCGTTTGATCTCGCGTTCGACATCAATGCCCAAGGCAAGCCGGTTGTGATCCCGGTGGGTATGGTCGGCACGCCCCTCGCGGGCACGAAGCCAATTGGACTCGTGCGCACAAGCGGGGGATATGACGTGCTCACCGAGGCCCCGAAGTCTGGCTTCCACTTCGATTCGACAATGGTGGTCAATCCGGGTGCCGCGCTCGCGATTCAGGCGCAGAGCTCCAACTGCTCGTTCTCTCTGACGCCCTACATTTTTGCAAAGATCGTCATTGACTCGGTCAATCCAGGCACGCGCACGCTCTACGGCCGGACATTGATCAACTTGAACTGCGGGTTCCGGCAGCTCACCACCGGTCTGCCGACCTTCTAGGTCGCCCCATGCACGACGCACGTCTGGTGCGGGACGGAGGCGCCGTGCTCCGCGACGCCATGCGGCGGCGCGGCAAGCACGATACGCTTGGCCCCATGGTGGACCGGGCGGTCGCCCTGGATGCGGAGCGCCGAGCCGCGATTCAGGCGGTTGAGGAGAAGAAGGCCGCCCGCAACGCCGCGAGCCAGCAGGTAGCGCAGCGCAAGAAGGCCGGGCAGCCAGCCGACGAAGTTGTCGCGCGCTCCAAGGCGCTCGGGGACGATATCGCTGCGCTCGATGTGCGTCAGGCCGCCGCGCAGGAAGAACTGGATCGCATCCTGAGTGAGCTCCCCAACATCACGCTACCGGATGTTCCGGAAGGTGATGAATCGGCGAATACCGTCACGCGCACCTGGGGAACACCGAAGCCGGTCGGCGGACTGCCACACTGGGAGATCGGCGAGAAATTCGGGCTGATCGACCTGGCGCGTGGCGCCAAGGTGTCGGGCTCCGGCTTTGTGGTGTATCGCGGAGCCGGTGCCCGGCTGCAACGCGCGCTCATCTCGTTCATGCTCGACACGCACACTCGCGAACACGGCTACGAAGAAGCCTGGGTGCCGTTCTTCGTCAACCGCGAATCGATGGTCGGTACTGGGCAACTGCCCAAGTTCGAGGAGGACATGTATGCCCTCCGCGATGATCCGCTGTTCGCCATTCCCACGGCGGAAGTGCCAGTCACGAACCTGTTCCGCGACGAAATGCTGGACGGAGCGACACTCCCGCAGGCAATGACGGCATACTCCGCATGCTTTCGGCGGGAAGCTGGCGCTGCCGGTAAAGACACACGCGGACTGCTGCGAGTTCACCAGTTCGACAAGGTTGAACTTGTACGCTGGTGCGCGCCGGAAGAGTCTGCCGCGCAGCATGAGTTGCTCACGGGTCATGCGGAAACGATCCTGCAGAGGCTTGAACTTCCGTATCGGGTGCTGCTGCTCGCGGCAGGTGACACGGGCTTCTCCAGCGCCAAGACCTACGATCTGGAGGTCTTTGCACCCGGTGTCGGGAAGTGGCTCGAAGTGTCGTCCTGCTCGAACTTCACCGACTTCCAGGCGCGCCGGGCAAACATTCGCTATCGTCCCGCGCCGGGCGAGAAGCCGCGCTTTGTCCACACGTTGAATGGTTCGGGGCTTGCGCTGCCGCGCATCGTTGCGGCCATCCTTGAGCATCACCAGCAGCCCAATGGGTCGGTAATCGTGCCGGCTGCACTCCGCCCGTATTTCGGCGCCGACCGAATAGGCTAGCCGATGCGGCGAAGCGCGCCGGTTGTCCTCCTCACGATAGGGCTGCTGGCGCTCCTCGGCTCATACGTGGTGTACACCCAGCGCGTCGTGGCCGAGCTTGGCCGCGAGGCCCAACTGACGGCTCAACTGTTCTCGCGCGTGTACGCGCTGGCCGCGAAACCCGGCGCAGGCGAGGACCCGGGTCTGTTGGACATCATCACGACGCTGCGCGAGTTCAAGGTGCCCATCATCGTCACGGATTCGTCCGGGCGGCCCACCGATGTCTCCGACCTCCCGTTCGAGCACAACGGGGTTGGTGATCCCAGGGTTATCGCGTACGTGGATCAGCTCGATGCGATGAATCCGCCCGTTGGAGATGCGGCATTTCAAATGGTGCACTTCGGCCGTACGCCGCTCGCGCGGGGTCTTCGTGTCGTGCCCATCCTTCAGGTCTCGCTGCTTGGGTTGCTGATCCTTGTGGGCATCTCGGTGCTTCGGACGCGGAGCCGGGCGGAACGCGAGCGCGTCTTCGCCGGGATGGCCCGCGAGGCGGCCCATCAACTGGGGACGCCGATTTCCAGCCTGAGTGGCTGGGTCGAGTTGCTCCGTGAGCGCGCCGAGGAGGTACCGGGCGTTGCGTCGGCGCTGCCGCATATCGCAAGCGATGTGGAACGACTCGAGCGGGTCGCACACAGGTTTGAACGGATCGGACGTCCGCCGCGCCGCGATTCAGTGGACATTGCCGATGTGGCGCTGCAGGTGGTCAACTACTACAGGGTGCGACTCCCGACCTTGGCTCATGCCACGACGATCGAGGTGATCCGGGCCGACGGAGCGCTCCCTGTACCAGGCGACCGCGTGCTGATCGAGTGGGCGCTCGAGTCACTGGTCAAGAATGCGGTGGACGCACTTGCCGGGAAGGGGGGCAACATACGGCTGACGGTCACCGCGGGCGCCGGAAACGGCGCGACCGTGCGGGTGGCCGACGATGGCCCCGGAATTCCCGCCGAGATTCGCGCCAAGGTGTTCAACGCCGGCTTCTCCACGAAGGAGAGTGGGTGGGGGATTGGTCTCGCCCTCGCGCGGCGCATCGTCGAAGAAGCGCATAGTGGGCGCCTTGTGCTCGTGCCGTCGGACCGGGGCGCAGTGTTCGACGTTATTTTGCCGGGATGAATCCCGGCAGTACGCTCAACCCCGCACAACGCGAAGCAGTCGAACACGGCGCGGGCCCGCTCCTGGTCCTGGCTGGCGCTGGTTCAGGCAAGACACGGGTACTCACTGCGCGCATTGCTCGGTTGGTGGAAGAGGGGCATGCGCGCGCGGATCAGGTGCTCGCCGTCACCTTTACCAACAAGGCGGCGAAGGAGATGCAGGGCCGTGTGGCTCGGCAGTTGGGATACGAGCCGCGCGGAATGTGGCTTGGCACCTTCCACGCCATCGGCGCGCGAATCGTGCGTGCGCACGCCGCGCTGGCGGGGCGAACGCCTGCATACACGATCTACGACGAAGACGACACCCTCGGAGTCGTAAAACGTCTGATGGAACGCCATCGGGTGTCCACCAAGACGTACACACCCCGACTGGTGTCGTCGGTCGTGTCCGAGGCGCGCAATGCCCTCGTCACGCCGCAGGAATACGCGTCGCTGGCCATGACCCCGCTGGCCAAGGCCGTCGTTCCGATCTACGCGGACTGGGACGCCGCCTTTGTTGCGTCGAACGCGGTCTCCTTCGACGACTTGCTGTGGTTGCCGGTGACGATCCTGCGCGAGCATGCCACCGTCCGCGAGCGCTATCGGCGTCAGTTCCCGCACATCCTCGTTGATGAATATCAGGACACGAATCGCGCCCAGTACGAGTTGATCAAGTTGCTCGCAGGCGACGCGCAGAACGTCTGCGCCGTCGGCGATGACGATCAGGCCATCTATGGCTGGCGGGGCGCAGACGTCCGGAACATTCTCGACTTTGAACGGGATTTTCCGGCCGCGCGTGTCGTGCGCCTCGAGGAGAACTATCGGTCGGTTCCCCAGGTGCTCGATCTCGCAAACGTCGTCATTCGCGAGAATCAGGGGCGACGCGGCAAGACCCTTCGCGCCACGCGCCCAGGCGGCGAGCAGATCGCCCTGATAGGCGCCGCCGATGATCGTGATGAAGCTGAGGCGATCGTCGAGGAAATCCACGCCCGCCGCGGCAAGGCCCAGTTCCGGCTCGGCGACATGGCGATCCTCTACCGCACCAATGCCCAGAGCCGGACCTTTGAAGAGGCGTTTCGGCGTCACGGCTTGCCGTATCGCCTCATCGGGGCAGTGAAGTTCTACGATCGCCGCGAAATCCGTGATCTCATCGCCTGGTTGAGATTGATCGCGAACCCCGCCGACATCGAGGCCTTCACGCGCGCCGTCGCGGCACCGCGCCGTGGGATCGGCGAGACGACGGTCGAGATGATCGTCGCGTCCGCGCGCGAGGCAGGGCTGGCCATCCTCGATGCCTGTGCAAACGAGCAGATCCTCTCCGGCGCGCGAGCGTCCACGAGGCTGGCCCTGGCCGGATTCGTTGACGTGGTGAAGAAGATGCAGGCCATCGCCGCCGATGCGAGCGTGGACCGATTGCTGGCCGACCTTTTGTCCACCATTGGTTACGTCGATTCGCTCAAGGCGGAGCCGGATGGCATCGAACGGATCGACAATGTGGGCGAGCTCATCCGCGGCGCGGCCGAAGTGGTGATCGACGAGGGTGGGGAGGTGGGCCTACGCCCCCTCGACAAGTTCCTCCAGCAGGCGACGCTGATCGCCGGTGTGGACCAGATGGGGCCCGATGCCGACGTCATCACGATGATGACCTTGCACACGGCAAAGGGGCTGGAGTTTCCGATGGTCGTGATCGCCGGATTGGAAGACGGACTCTTCCCACTCAGCAGGACGTTTGACGACCCTGAGCAGATGGAAGAGGAGCGTCGGTTGTTCTATGTCGGCATCACGCGGGCCGAACGCGTGCTCATGCTCACCTGGGCGCGAAGCCGGCGCCGAAATGGCGAGCTGATCGCGTCGCGACTGTCGAGCTTCATCACGCCGGCCGCCGAGCAATTGCTGGCCGTGCGGCAGACCGCCCGCCTCCGCTCCACTGCCGGCCTGTACGGTGCATCGGGGGCACGGGTCGCTCGG
>JARIET010000077.1 GCA_031127185.1 Gemmatimonadota bacterium
TGGTAGTCGGAACGCGCGCCCGCGGCCGTTATGACGAAGCCGTATCCCGTGCGGAGGTCGCGGTGCGTGTCGAATGTCACCTGAAGGTGCTCCGCCGAGCCCTGGCCGTCGCGGCGCGCCAGGCTGCGTAGAATCTGGCCCGGGTCACGGCGGAACATCCGCGCACCGATGTAGAGCGCCTGTGCATCGTACCGAACAAGGACGCGAGTGCGCTCGGACGGCTCCGCGTCCTCAATGGGCCGCTGCTGCCCGAAATCCTCGACGGCCGGTGCACCGACCATCCATGCGGGATCATCGAGCCGCCCGTCGATTCGGGGCGCATCGCCGGTAAGTCGCGAAGCGGCTGCCCGCTTGGAGGCCGGCTGAGCAAGGCCCACGCCGGCCGCGCTGAACAGGACGATGGCGGCGCACAGGATCGGGCGCAGACGCAAACGAATCATGGTGGTCGTAGTGGCTAGGCAGGGGTGATACGCAGCGGACTCCGCGAATCACGACGCCCGTAGCGATGATTCAGCGCAGCACGAAATCTCACATGGGGTACGCGCGCGCACCACCAAGCGTTTGATCAGAAGCGCAGAACCGGATGGGGCACAAGCACTTGCACGGGTAGCGGGACGTTTCGCGAGGTTTGACAGTCGCCCGTCGCGTCCGTACTTTCGCACGCAGACCCACGGCGGCGTGAATCTTGCCAATGTCATGAGGCACGACACTGCCCGATCTCGTTGCTCCAAGCCCTTTCCCCGCCCATGTCCAGCACCGTCGAGTTCCTCGCAACCGTACCGCTCTTCAAGGGGCTCGCCGCGCATGAACTCGACAAGTTTGCCGAGTTGCTGCGCGAGAAGAGTTATCCGAAAGGCAGCGTGATTCTGTTCGAAGACGATCCCGGCGACTCGCTGTTCATCGTTCGCGACGGGCGCGTCAAGGTCGTGCTGGTGGCCGAAGACGGCCGCGAGGTGATTCTCGGGCTCCTTGGCGTCGGCGAGCATTTTGGGGAGTTGTCGCTGATTGATGACCAGCCACGTTCTGCGCACGTGATTGCAATGGAAGAGAGCGCCCTGCTCGTGCTGCGCCGCGACGATTTCCGGCGGCGGGTGGAGGCGAGCCCGTCGGTGGCCTGGTCCCTGCTGACCGAGCTTTCGCGTCGATTGCGGCGGGCGGACGACAAGATCGGCTCTCTCGTGCTGCTGGATGTGCCAGGCCGTATCGCCCGGATGCTGCTGGACAGCGCCTCGGACGGCGGCAGCGAGTTGATCGAGAAGCCGCTGACACATCAGACCATCGCCCACCTGATCGGGGCGAGCCGCGAGACGGTGTCACGGGCCATGCGCGAGTTCCAGGATTCGGGGTGGATCGTGATTGAGCACCGCAGGATTCGCATTGCCGACCGTGCCGCGCTCGATCGCCGTGCGCAGCAACGCGTTTAACCGTTGCGTGACGTGCGTCACAACCCGGCCGTGACAGCCCGCCTTTCACGAATCCGCCGATCCGTCGTATCATGCATGGTGTCGAGGATACTGGCGTGAGTCTGCGCGTACAGTTTTGGGGGACGCGAGGCTCGGTGCCGAGTCCTGGCCCACGCACGGTGAAGTACGGCGGCAATACGCCGTGTGTGGAAGTACGCACATCGACTGGTTGGCTGGTGGTGCTGGATGCAGGAACCGGGATCCGCGAGTTGGGCCGGTCGTTGATCGAGCGGTCCAACGGCGCCCCGGTGGCAGGCGACATTTTTCTTACGCATGCGCATTGGGATCACATCCAGGGGATCCCGTTCTTTGCGCCGATTTTTCAACGCGGGAATCATTTCACGATCTGGGGGTCGAAGTCGCTCGAGACGAGCATCGACCGAGTGGTGCGGGACCAGATGTCGCCGGTGGTATTTCCGGTAACGTTCGAGCAGTTGGACGCCACAATTGATTTCAGGGAACTCGCCGAAGGCGAGCGCAGCACGGGGAACGGCTACGAAGTGACGGCGATGGAAGTGCGGCACCCGGGGGGCGCGCTGGCGTATCGGTTTACCGAACCCCGAACGAAGCCATCGGCGTTGGTGTACGTATCAGACAACGAGTTGGGCCCGGCGGAGCGGTACCAGACGCCGTCCGGGTGGCGGGAGAGGTTCGAGGCGTTCGTGCGCGGCGCGAAGGTGCTGGTTCACGACACGACGTACACGACTGAGGAATACGACTTTCATCGCGGTTGGGGGCACTCCACCTTCCGCGAAGTGACGGAGATGGCGCTGACCTGTGATGTGGAAACGCTGGTGCTATTCCACCACGAACCGCGCCGTACGGATGAAGAGCTGGACCGGCGCGTGGCAGAGTGCCAGGCGCTGGTGAAGGACCGCGGCGGGACGTTGAAGGTGCTGGCTGCCGCGGAAGGGTTGACGCTTACCGTCTGAACGTGTGGGTCATCGCAGTGCAATCTTTCCGGAGGCAGTTCATGCGCATCAAGACCTTGTTCACCGCAGTTGCCGGCGTTGCCCTTGTGGCGGGCACTGCTCTCGCCCAGTCGAAGCCGACGGTGGCGGTATTGTACCTCAACAACTCGGCGCTTGGCGCGAAGAACGCGGAGCTCCAGCCTCTCTCCAAGGGGATTGCGGACCTGCTGATCAACAGCCTGGCGTCGAACCCGAACATCCGCGTCGTCGAACGCGACCGCATCCAGGCCGTGCTCGACGAACAGAAGCTTGCCACGGACGGCAAGCTTGACCCGGAGACGTCGGTCCGCGTCGGCAAGATCGTCGGCGCGCACCACATGATCACGGGCGTGTTCGCGACCGAACTGGGCAAGCCCGTGCTTCGCCTGTCGATGCGCGTGTTCAATGTCGAGACCAGCGAAGTCGAGAAGGGCGGCATCGACGTGACGGGAACGACGGAGTCGATCCTGCCGCTCATCGAGCAGCTCGCGGCGAAGATCAACTCGGAGCTCAAGCTGCCGGCGATCCCGGCGCGCGCCCGCGAAGACCATGCGTCGGCCGTGAAGAAGCAGGAGAAAGTACCCTTCCAGGCGGTGATGCTGTACAGCCGCGCACTGGACGAGAAGGACCACGGCAACAAGGACAAGGCCATTACGCTCTTCAAGCAGTCGATCGCGGCCTTCCCGGCCTACGAAGCACCGGCGAAGGAACTCGAGAAGTTGGGCGCGAAGTAGACCGCCGGCCGGTCGCCGCTGATGGTTGGCGGCCGGACGTTGTCGAGTGATAGTTTCAGCCCGCCGGGGTTCGGTTGAACTCCGGCGGGCTGTTGTTTTGGCGCCTTCCCTTCCCGCTCCCGTGAATCCCCTCGTTCTCACTTCGGTCGGTCGCGCCGTGGCAGCCCTCGACGGGCTCGGCGTTGAAGTGCGGCGCGCGCCGCTGCTACCGGCGGTGGGCACGCTCGACCCTGAGCGGCCAACAGTGATCCTGTTGGACCGGGCGCTTGCCGAAAGCGCTGGGGATGATCGGGCCGGGTTCGAACAACTGGCCAGCGTTGGTGCATTGCTCGGGATGGGCGAGCCGGGTGAGGCCGCACCGGGTCCGGCACTCCCCAGTGAGTTACTCAGCGGCTACGTGGCCGCAGACGCCCCCGTGGAGACGGTACGCGTCGCCGTGCAGGGCGCGTTGCGGCACGCCGCGACGTTGGTGGCGGCGCGCCGGTCGGCCCGCCGCGAAACTCGTAGCGCCGACGACCTGCACGAGCTCACGCGAATCGGGGTCGCGCTGTCCACCGAGCGCGACCTGCTGACGCTGTTGGAGATGATCCTGACGCAGGCGCGGCGGTTGTCGAATGCCGACGCGGGCTCGCTCTATCTGGTGGAGCGCGACGAGGAGGGGCACCCACAGCAGCTGCGGTTCAAGTTGGCGCAAAATCATACGCTGCCCAACCTGCCGTTCAAGGAGTCGGTGATCCCCATCAACCACTCGAGCCTCGCGGGATACGTGGCCGCGACGGGTGAAGCGTTGATCATCCCTGACGTCTATCTCCTGCCCGACGACGTCAGCTACAAGATGAACCGCTCGTTCGATGACAAGGTCGGCTATCGCACCAAATCGATGCTGGTCCTGCCGATGCGCTCACACCGGGACGAAATCACCGGCGTCGTGCAGCTGATCAACCGTAAGCGCAACCTGGACACCGTGCTCTCGCTTCCGTCCATCGTGGACCGCGAAGTGCTCCCGTTTGATGCCCGCGCGGTTGACCTGGTCACCGCACTCGCGTCGCAGGCGGCCGTCGCCATCGAGAACGCGCGCCTGTACGAAGACATCGAACGCCTCTTTGAAGGATTTGTCACGGCTGCGGTCACCGCCATTGAATCCCGCGATCCCACCACCAGCGGCCACTCGTCGCGCGTGGCCACGCTGACCTGCGGTCTTGCCGAAGCCGTGGATCGCGGAGGCACCGAGAACTACCGGGACGTGAAGTTCTCGCGCGAACAGATGCGCGAACTGCGCTACGCCGGCCTCCTGCACGATTTTGGCAAGGTGGGCGTGCGCGAACAGGTCCTGGTGAAGCAGAAGAAACTGTATCCGAGCGACCTGGCGATCATCAAGCACCGCTTCCAATGGCTGTTGCAGCGCGCCGACCTCGAGTACGAACGCGAGCGTGCGGAATATCTCGTCAACTTCGGCAAGGACCGATACACGCAGGTGCTGGCCGAACTCGACGACCTGCGCCGCAGCAAGCGCGAGGAACTGCAGCGCTACCTGGACTCCATCGTGCAGGCGAACGAACCGACCATCCTGCCTGAAGGAAAGTTCGACGAGCTTGAGGCGATCAACGCCCGGACCTTCCTCGACTTCGACGGGGTGGAAAAGCCGCTCCTCGGCGATGACGAACTGCGCTACCTGATGATCAACAAGGGGAATCTCGACCCGAAGGAGCGCCGGGAGATTGAGTCGCACGTCACACACACATTCCGGTTTCTCGAGCAGATCCCCTGGACCCGCGAGCTGAAGCAGATACCGAAGATCGCCTACGGCCACCACGAGAAACTCAATGCCAAGGGATACCCGCGTCAGGTCGGTGCCGATGCCATCCCGGTACAGACGCGGATGATGACGATCAGCGATATCTATGACGCACTGACGGCGACCGACCGGCCGTACAAGCGCGCAGTGCCCATTGAACGCGCGATCGACATCCTGGTGGCCGAGGCCAGCGAGGGGGCGATCGACAAGTCGCTGCTCGACGCCTTTGTGGCAGCCAAGGTGTTCGACCTGGTGCAGGCCGAGTCGCCGCGACGGCGTTCCGTATCGGGGAGCGCATCGACGCTGTAGGGGTCGATCCGCTGCAAGTCGCGCCAGGTCAGCGGGCCGGAGCCGCTCCCCAGCCGCCGCCGCCCGGCGTTTCGATGGTCACCACATCACCGGGCGCGAGTTCCATGCGGCACTTCGGCGGTATCGGCGTGCCATTCAGCCGATTGATTCCCATGGCCCCGTCCATTCCGCCCAGCGCACCTCGTGGCGCACGCGTGCGTCGCTCGGTCACCAGGGTCACCGTGCAGCGCTCCAGCACGCGGTAGCGGCGCAGCACCCCATCGCCGCCGGCATGGAGGCCGTTTCCTCCAGACCCGCGGCGAATGGTATACTCGGCAATCTCCATCGGGTACGAGCGCTCGAGCGATTCGATCGGCGTGTTGCGCGTGTTGCTCATGCCCACGTGCACGGCGCTCGGTCCGCGCCCCTTCGGCGAGCCGCCCTGCCCACCGCCAAGTGTCTCGTAGAACGTCCAGCCGTCGCCGCCAAAGGTGATGTTGTTCATGGTGCCCTGCCCCTGCGCCGGCACGGCAACGCCAGCGTCGGCAAACGCCGCGAAGAGGAGGTCGGTGACACGCTGTGATGTTTCCACATTGCCGGCCGCGACCGCCGATGGCCAGCGCGCATCGAGCACACAGTTGTCTGGCGTCGCGATCGTGATGGGGCGGCCGATCCCTTCGTTCGTGGGCACGTCGTCGTCCAGCAGCGAGCGCAGCACGAAGATCGCCGCCGCACGAACAACCGCCTTCACGGTGTTCACATTGCCGCGCACGCGTGGCGATGTACCCGCGAAGTCGAGCGACAGCGTCCCCCGACGCACGCGGAGGCGCAGCGCGAACGGCACAGGAACATCGCTGACGCCATCCCCTTCAAGAATGTCGTCTGCGCGCCCCTCGACATCGCCAATCTCGAGCAAACGCGCACGCGCCCGTCGCTCGGTGTAGGCGAGCAGCGCGTCGCAGGCGGCACGCATACGGGACGGGCCCTCGCGCGCGAGGAGCATGCGCCATCCGGCGGCGCCCGCCGCACAGGCGCCGCGCTGGGCTTCCAGGTCACCGCGGCGTTCCGCCGGTGTCCGCACGTTGGCGAGCACGAGTTCGAGCAATGCGTCGTCGAGACGGCCACGCGGAGCCAGGCGGATGGGCGGGAGATGCAGTCCCTCCTGCACCAATTCCGTAGCACCCTGCGGCATGGAACCGGGGCTCATGCCGCCCACATCGGCGTGGTGTGCGCGCACGGCGGTGTAACCAATGATGCGCGAACCTTCGGCCACCGCCTCAACCATGGTGAGGTCCGGCAGGTGGGATCCCCCATCGTAGGGACTGTTCAACAGGAACACGTCGCCCGGCGCCGGCTTGCGAGCCATCACCGCGCGCACCGACTCCGGCATCGCGCCAAGATGCACCGGGATGTGAGCGGCCTGCGCGATCATGCGGCCGCCCGAATCGAAAATCGCCGACGACGCATCGCGGCGCTCGCGGATATTCGGTGAGAGCGACCCGCGCTCCAGCACCGTACCCATCTCCTCCGCGATCATGGCGACCGCGTTGGACATCACGGACAGACCGAGGGCGTCGAAGCCGCGGGAGCGGGTCCGCGAACTCATCGGCGCTCGAGGAGCCAGCCACCGATGGCCAGCGCGCGGGCGGTCCAGCCGCGCGCCACGACCATTGTGGCGTCCGAAAGTGTCAGCACACTGGGCCCCTTGAGTCGCCGGGAAGTCACCCGCAGCGCCGAATCAAGTCACAGTTTTCGGGCCTTGCCGATCGCGGCCGCACGAGCGGCGATGACTTCCACCGGGCGATCGAGCGTGAAGCCGTAACGCCCCACGTGCAGCGCGGCGAACCGGGCGGCTATCGTCGCGCCGGTATCGCGTGCGGTAAACGGGACATCGAGTTCATACCCCTGCCCCGCGTAGCGGGCTCGTGCGTGGGCCGCAATGCGCGGCTTTTGCATGCGTCCTGCAGCCGCGCGGCTGAGTTGCTGAAAGAGCCCCGCAACGGCAGGCCGCTTCATCGAGAGCGCGAGTTGCATCACACTTTGCGCAGCCTCGCGGCGCTCCGGCGCGATGGCGAGCCCGAGTGCACTGAGCACACCTGCGTGCGGCGGAACGAGGATGCGCCGCATGCCGAGCGCGTCGGCAAGGGCGCAGCCGTGGAGCGGTCCACCGCCACCGAATGCCACCAGGACGCAGGCACGCGGATCGACCCCCCGTTCCACACTCACGCGCCGGAGCGCCCGCGCCATCGATGCATCGGCGATCGCGATGATTGCCTCGGCAGTTCTTGGTACCGCCGCACCCAGTTGCTTCGCCAGCTTCGTGATCGCCGCATGCGCAGCAGCACGATCGAGTTGTACGCCCCCCGAGAGTTCCGCCGCGTCCAGGCGTCCCAGGGCAATGTGCGCATCAGTCACGGTTGGTGCGGTACCACCGCGCCCAAACGCCACGGGGCCGGGTACGGCTCCGGCGCTATGCGGACCGACACGCAGCGCGCCGCCGTCATCCACCCAGGCGATGCTGCCCCCGCCGGCGCTGACGGTCTCGACGAGCACGCGCGGAAGTGCGATCGGCACACCGGCCACACTGCCGCCCGGCTCCACGAGCGGCTCGCCACCCAGAATCAGGCCGGCATCTGCGCTGGTGCCGCCGATATCAATGGTGAGTGCGTCGCCGAAACCCGCCGCGCGGAGCACGGCCGCCGCGCCGACCACGCCGCCGGCTGGCCCGGAGAGTGCCAGCGATGCGGCGCGACCCGCCGCCTCACGCGCCGGGAGCATGCCGCCGCCGCTCGTCATCACTTCCGGCTCTGGATAGCCGGACTCGGCCAACCGCGCGCCAAGGTGTTCGAGGTACCGACGCACGCGTGGGCGGGCATACCCCTCTGCCACGGCCGTCGCCGTGCGTTCGTACTCGCGAATCTCGGGAAGCACCGTGCTGCCGCACACCACATCCACTCCCGGCAACGCCTGAGCGATTGCCCTGGCGAGGATCGCCTCATGTGAGGCATCGGCGTAGGCGTGGAGGAGCGACAGTACGACAATGTCCGGCTGCAGTGCGGCGACGGCCTCGGCGACCCGCTCAGCTTCCATCGCGGAGAGCGGAATCAAGCGCGCGCGCGCCGAGATGCGTTCGTTGACTGCCACTACGTGCGCGGCATCAACGAGCGGCGCCGGATGATGGAGTGAGAGATCGTACAGGCCGGCGCGTTCCTGTCGGCGCAACTCCAGCAGGTCGGTGGCCCCGGCGGTTGCGCAGAGCGCGACGCGCGCGCCTTTCCGTTCGAGCAGGAGATTGGTCACCACGGTCGTGCCGTGGGCGACCCGCGACACGGAGGCCGGCGCTGCACCGAGCGCGCGCAGCGCGGTCGCGACTCCTTCGCTCTGATCGGCGGGCGTGCTGAGGACTTTTCTCGTCGCGACGCGTCCGCTGGCGTCCACCGCGGCCAGATCGGTGTAGGTACCGCCCACGTCGACGCCGACGGAGATGGTCACGCGGCGCTCCGTAGGTGCGCAGGAGTTCGGTCGCGCCTCACCAGTGCCATGGCAAAGGCGAGGTGAATCGGGAGCGCGAAGTAGATCGGCGAGGCATCCGCCGGCGCCAACCCGGGCACCGCATGCGCTGCTGCCGCGATCAGCGCAGCGCCCGCCGTGAAGAGCGAGAGGTTACGAGTCGCGAGGCGCGTTCGCATGGGGGAGGAGCCGCTCCATGAGCGGCCGTACAACCAGGCCAGGATGAGCGAGACTGGCGTGCCAAGCAGCACGTTGGTGTTGGCGCCCATGTAGTGATGGCGATCGAATACGCCGGCCAGCAGCACCAGCACCCCGGCGAAGCCGGAGGTAAAGTGCCAGACACTCCCGAGTATCGCGACTGAACGGCAGGCCCAGGCTCGGCGCGCGGCACCGCGCCCAAGCAGCACGATGACCCAACCCGCCACGATTCCGATCAGCCCGGCCGGCCGGCTGAAGTCCGGCACGGCGGAAGCCTCGACGAAGCTCGTCTCCGGGACCAGTTGCCGTTCGCTGCGCACGAGCGGCACCGGTCCTGTGGGGCCAGCTACCTGCACGGAACGCAACGCATCACGCAGATGCATCGGGATGAAGCCTTCCTGCCAGCGCGTGATCTGCGAGTCTGCGCGGGCACCGAGCGTGTAGGTCATGCCGAAGCTGATGAGCGGAAACGCGTCGCCGAGCCGCAACGTTTCGCCGCGCCAGGTGCGTCCGCTCCCAGGACCCTCCAGCGCGGCACGAAGCGATCCCCCCATGACGGCGTCGAGCGCATCACGCACACGCGTCGAGCAGTTGTCGAGGTAATAGTCGTAGCGATAAAACTTGTTTTCTTCCATCGCGTTCCAACGGAGCAAGCGCAGCAACGAGTCGGCCGCCGCCGGTGAGAGGGCGAGTTCCTGCTCCCAGACTGCGCGGTCTTGGCGCCGGTAGTAGTCGACAAAGAACAGCGAGGGGTAGCCAGCCATCCAGTACTGCGTGCGGCCGGCGACGAATCTCGGAATGAGCGCGGGCGAGGAAAAGTCGAACATTCCCCAGTTCCACGCCGAATCAAGTCCGGTGCGGAGATTCTGGATGCGGATGGCCGAGTGCCCGAAGCGATCGAACACCATCGCACCCTGCCCCATGGTGAGCAGCGAAACGATGAGCGAGTCTCGTGGCGGCGCGACGACGCCTGTCGCCTGGGCGCGCGTGACGGATTGAGCGACGCTCGCCGCTGGTGACGCGGCCTGAGCCGCCAACAGCAGCAGCGTTCCGACGCTGATCGCGCGCGCGATGGGAAATCGCATCAGCGACCAATTCCCGATGCGGGACCGACGGTGGTGCCGGGGAAGTACGCCGCGAGAATCGCGCGAGCCGTCTGCCCCGCACGCGCCCGTCCGATGGCCCCCCATTGGCACATGCCCACCCCGTGTCCGTGTCCGTTGCCGCGGATTGTGAG
>JARIET010000078.1 GCA_031127185.1 Gemmatimonadota bacterium
CGGATTCACAGCCGCAAGGAGTGCGTACTGCAGCATCGGCTTGGCAGCGGACGTGACGACGATGTTATCCAGTTCGGCAGGAATCCCGCGACCGCGCACGTAGCCGAGGAGCGCGTTGCGGAGTTCGGGCAGTCCGGCAGGCGCAGTGTACTTGGCGTCGTCGGATTCGAGCGCTTTGACGCCAGCGTCTATCGCATGTTGCGGCGACGGAAAATCCGGTTGGCCGAGTTCCAGGTGCACAACTTCGCGTCCGGCGAGATCCAGTGCGCGTGCGGCGGCGGCAACGGCGAATGCGCCTTCGATACCGAGTTGGCCGAGCCGGTCGGCCTTTGCGGGAGTAGCCACGAGGGCCCGCGCCTACCGTGTGGTCAGGTGAACTTGTTGTCCACCGAGCGAGAGCGAGATGATGAGGCGGTCGAAGGCCGGCGCTTCGGGCGAATTCGCGGGGTACGGATTCGACTCAGGCAGCGAGAGCGCGAAAATGTCGTCGCCGCGCTCGCCGAGCTTGGCGCCGACCGGGCGCGAGCCGGGAACGTTGGCTTTGTCCCAGGCCTTTCGCGAGAACACACGAAGCGTCATCAGGTTCAGCGATGGTGCCTTGGAGCCGCTATCAGGAACAAACTTGAATTCCACGGCGAGGTGGGCGCCGGCGGTGGTATCCTTCTTCTCCATTGCGCTGTACTTGCCGGTCCAGACGCCGGGGAGGCTGAGGTCGAAGCCGGAAGTGGCGCTCACGTACTTCTCGGGCGGAAGCGTCTTGGCCGCGGCGGCGTCGGCGATGGCGTCGGCGGCGTTGGGTGGGGCCGGGGCATCGTTTTTGGCCGAGCAGGCGAGGGCGGACGCGATGAGGAGCAGGGCAGAAATGCGCGAGGCGAAACGGGGCATTGGGCCGGGTCTTTGGGGGAGGCTCAGGAAGATACCCGGGCCTGCCCGTAACCGGTTGAAATGGCTGGAATTCGGCGTCCAATCCTATACTATTAGAGTATCGGATCCCGGCCAGACCTTGGGCCGGGATTTGTGTCCTCAGCAGGTCATTTTTGGGGTGTAGCTCAATCGGCAGAGCGCCGCACTGTTAATGCGGATGTTGGTGGTTCGAGTCCACCCGCCCCAGTGGCGAGAAAATCAAAAGGGCCCGGCAGCTGATGCCGGGCCCTTTTGCTCGGCACGATGCGGCTCCCGGCTGGCAGCATTTAGCGCGGCAAATCGATGTTTGGTGCAATGAAATGGTGAGGAACTTCGCGCGCTGCTACCGCAAGTTGAGAGTGTTTGCGATGCCAGGAACTCTCACCCCAAGCGAGGCAGCCAGTCCATGTATAGTTTCCCGGAGGCACGGAGGACGCCGGTGAAATACAGGGTAGCGCTGCGCCGAACCGATGAGGGCTACAGCGTTGAAGCGCTTGGCCTTCCCGGGTGTTGGTCGCAAGGGGAGACCGAGGCCGAGGCAATCGCGAACATCCAGGATGCAATTCGCGAGTACCTCGCCGCGCGCAACGAAATGGTGCGTGACGCCGAGGTCCGCGAGGTCGAGGTCGGGTAATTGTGCCGCGGCTTCCCGGCGTCAATCACCTTGACGCCATCCGGGTGCTTGAGAAGGTCGGCTTCCGGATCGCCCGTCAGGGGAAGCACATCGTGATGACCGACGGCGAGCGCATTGTCACGATCCCGCGCCACAATCCGGTCAACGCGTTCACCATGGGCGGCATCGCGCGGGATGCCGGGCTCACGCCGGAACAGTTTCGCGAGCTGGTGTAGGCCCGATCCCTTCCGCCTCGCGGGCAATCGGGACGCGAGCCGGCATCGGGGCCGATCGATCGAACGTGGCCTGAGCGCTCACTGCGCCGGGAATCGCCAGCGCGGCGGCAGCGAGTATGGCGGAAAACGACGGTCCCATCGAATACTAAGGTTCAAAGGTGACGACGCCAGAGTTCGCGTCATGCACACTTGGACGTCATGAGTCGGGATCTTCTTCCCTTCCGTGGTAAACCGCTTGACACCTTTCCACCGGCGTATCGCCGCTCCAACAGCGCCGCGCCTCAGCCGTTACGCAAAGTCATCACGGGATTCACTCGAGCGGCGCGAGCCGCTGGAATCCAGCACGCCGCGAGGCCAACGCCGGTCATGGCGACTGCCACGATGCCGAGCGTCAGGGGATCGCGCGGTGCCACGCCCCAGAGTAGCTCGCGGATCAGCCCGGCCGCGAACCAGGTGGCCGTGAGCCCGATCACGACACCCGCGCCCATCAGCCGAACGCCCTCAGCCAGTATCATCCGCCGCACGCGACCGGCGTCTGCGCCCAGGCTCATGCGAATGCCGATTTCCACCGTGCGCGCACTCACCGAGAACGCCAGCACTCCCCCGATTCCTACCGCTGCGATGAGTGCCGCAAGCAGGCCAAAGGACGCGATCAGCGAAGCATTCAGCCGACGCGGGGCCACACTCTGATCGCGCAACTGGGCGATCGTTGTCACGGCTTCGATGGGTGCATCGGGTGCGTACCGGCGCACGACGTGTGTGACTGCAGGGGCAAGTTGTGCGACGCCGGAGTCGGCCCGCACCACGAACGTGCCACTGATGGCGAGCACCTGATTGAACGGGTGATACACCACAAGCGCCTGCGCCGCGTCGAGTCCACCATCCTGCGTGTTACCGACAACACCCACCACCTGGCGCCACTCCCCGCTGAACGGCGTGAACCGGAGCAGGTCGCCGGCCCAGGCGATGCTGCGTCCCACCGGATCAGAGTCACCGAAGAGTCGTTGCGCGAGCGCCGCATTGATGATGACCACCGGCGCGGTGCCACGACGGTCAGTCGCTGCGAACGGGCGGCCCGCTACCATTGGAATGCCGGCGGCGCGAAAGAACTCCGGGCTTGCGGTGCGCAGCTCTGCCTTCGGTCGCGACATGCCCGGAACATCGGCGATACCTTCTGCCTTCACGTCGAACCGCAGCGTTGACGAGCGCAACGGACCCGGCGACCCGAGACCAACCTCGCCGACGCCAGGCACGGCCGCAATGGCGCGCCGCATTTCTTCGTAGCGAATCTTGGCGGCGATGTCCGGCGCTGGCCCCGCGAGCAGCTGCGGCGTGGTGAGCAGCGGCACCGTGACGGACAACACTTCTTCGGTGCGGAGACCGCTGCTGACCGCCGAGAGGCGCATCATGGTCTGCGTGAGAAGCCCTGCACCAGCGAGCAGCACCACCGATACGGCAACCTGCACGACAACCAGCGTCCGTTGGGTGCGGCTCCGGCCCCGGTTGCCGCTCGCACGATGCCCACCTGCGAGAATCCACGACGCCACGCGCCCTTCGCGAGGCAGTCGAGCCGCGAACGACAAAACAAGCGCAACGAGCAGCGCCAGGCCGAGCGCAAAGGCAAACGTCGTGGCATCGAGGCGAATCTCGGCCGCCCGCGGCGACGATCGTGCGACAAACTCCGCCAGCATGCGTGTCCCTCCAACAGCAACGACGGCGCCGAGCGCCGCGCCCGCGAGAACGAGCAGGAGGTTTTCGACGATCAACAGCCGGCGCAGTCGCGCCACTCCGGCGCCAAGCGACGCGCGCACGGCCAGCTCGTGCTCCCGACGAACGCCACGCATCAACGTCAGGTTCGTGACGTTCGCCACCGCGATGACCAGCACGAACGCGGCCGCGGCCATCAGCAGGCCGAGTGTCAGCCCCGCGCGCTCGCCCATGACCGACCGGAATGGCAGCACGGCGACCCGGTAGTGTGATTCGGTTGGGTAGGCAACTGGGAATCCACGTTGCGCCTGCGCGTACACGTCGCTCACCTGCCGGCGAGCCGCAGCTACTGTCGCGCTGTCGGCGAGTCGCGCGACGAGCTCCGTCATGCGGTGAGCCCGGTCGTTAAGCATGGAGGCGCTCAAATGGTGCGGGCTCGCGACCATGTTGAAGAGCGCGTCGGCCTGTCCGGGAAAGAACGGCGCCGGCTCCAGCACGCCGATCACGGTAGCCGCCTGACCATCCACCTGCAGTCGCTTGCCTATGATCGCCGTGTCAGCGCCAAAGCGGCGCTTCCAGGCTGCATGTGTCAACACCGCGACCACCGGAACACCCGGACCGTCGTCGGTTGTCGTCATGGTGCGCCCCGCGATCACACCGAGCCCCATGACATCGAACCAGTTGCTCGTCACGAGTGCCACATCAACGCGCTCGGTGACGTCGCGGTCACGCCAGGTCACGGTCCAGCTGGAATGCTGTGCGATCTGCGAGAGCAGGGGCGCCCCTTCGCGAATCTCCTGCACCTCGGGCACCGAGAACGAGAGGTTTGCACCACCTGGGCCGTCGCGGGATTGCCGGAGGTAGAGCAGGCGGTCGCCATCGCGGTGCGGGAGTGGCTTGAGCAACGCGCCGCGCACGGCGCTGAAGATCGCGGTGTTGGCACCGATGCCAAGTCCAAGTGTCAGCACCACGGTAAGCGTGAACGCCGGTGCGCGGCGTAGCGAGCGCAGCGCAAAACGCAGGTCCGCAATAACCGCCTCCAGCCACGGAATGCCGCGTTGGTCGTGGACGGCTTCGGCTGCCTGGGTCAATCCGCCGGCCGTGCGCAATGCAGCCTGCCTCGCAGCTGCGGGGTCCATACCACGCCGGAGATTTTCCGCCGTCTCCATCTCGAGATGCGCCGCAAACTCGGCCTGAAGGTCGCCTTGGTCTGGGCTGGGACGAAAAGTCTCAACCAAACGCGTCCACCACTGACGTAGCACGCCCATGTGATCCTCCTATGCCTCACGGCGCGGAGTGAGAAACGCTGCGATCAGGTCGGTGGTTCGGTGCCAATCCCGCGCCTCGCGCGCGAGTTGCTTGCGGCCGGCGGACGTCAGCCCGTAGAACTTCGCCCGGCGGTTGTTCTCGCTCGGGCCCCACTCGGCCTTGATGCAGCCCTCCTGTTCGAGTCGCAGGAGCGCCGGATACAGCGTCCCATAGTTGAGCGAGAGCTGGTTCCTGCTGGTCTCCTCGATGCGACGCGCGATGCCGTAGCCGTGCAGCGGGCCGAGGACGTCGAGCGTCTTGAGGATCATCAGGGCGAGAGTGCCCGGCTGGATATCGCGTTTGGGAGACATGGTTCGTCGGCTAGCGTGAACGTGCCGGCACGTGCGGCGGATATGCGAGTGGATCTGCTTGTTGGCCCGGTTCGGGTGCTGCCGGCGCTCGGCGCGACCGCGACCGGTGCCGCCACATCCCGTATCCCATGGCCACGAGTGCCACGAGCGGCGGAATGGCGAGCAGCGCCGGGATTCGCACGGGCTTCGGAAAGACCTTCATCTGGCCGATGAAGAACGACATCGCGGCCACGAAGAGCGCGAACGTCATTCGCCAGAGATGGCGCCGGAGTCGCGCTGAACCTTGCAGTGGCGCCGACAGTCGCGAGCGCACATCGCCGATGATCGCGAAGACACTCACCACGCCAAACATGAAGAACGGGAATGCGGGGACGCCGCGCCACGCGCCTCCGCTGGTCAACGCCACCACGCCGAGCGGAAGTGTCAGGAGCGACACGGCGACTGCAAGGATCGTGAGCATGGTACTGTGGCGGTCGGTCCATCTCGCGGGCCTGTGCACTGTCACCCACGACGAAGCCACCAGGTAAGCCGTCAACGTGGCAGCCGACGTGTTGATCACGGACCAGGCACTGGGACGGAGCAGGGCCAGGGCAAATCCTGCGACGCACATGGTCAGCATGGTCCACGCGAAGACAACGCCCGAGCGGCGATGTGTTTGCCTGCCCTTGGGCGCAAAGAGCGCCACGTACCCCGCCAAGAGCCCGATGGAACCGGCGGAGATGTGGATCGCGAATGTTGGTACCTCGACCATTGTGCCTCCTCCGCACACTCGTCCGGGGCGGCCTCTGGTCGCCCCTCCTATGGATATCCCATAGGACAGTACGGAACCTTGGTTCGTTTGTTTCGCGCCCTGGTGGGGCCGGTTGAAACCATCCGGGCGATACCGGCGTCCTATGGGTTACCAATAGTGGCGCTGCCGCCGGCGGGTGGCGGCGGTTCACGGGAACTGCAGTGGAGGAGACGTTGATGACACAGGCTTCAAACAGCCGCCTGGCAGGTACCGCGTACCTGTTGTATGTCGCCGCGGGGATGGCGAGCATGGCGCTCCCCGCGGATCTCAGGCCGGTGCTGGGTACGGTCATGTCGCTCTGCGCGCTCGCGCTTGGCGTGGCTTTGTTCGCGTTGACGAGCCACGTCGACCGAGACCTGGCGACCGCTGCGATGCTTTGCCGTATCCTCGAGGCGGCCGGGCGCAACAGCGAAATCTTCTTCGCCATCGGAAGCACGATCTTCTGCCTGCTCTTGCTGCGAGGCCGAGTCGTCCACCGCACGCTTGCGTCTCTGGGGCTGATTGCCTCGGCGGGGTTGACGGTACTGCTGATTGGCCAGCAGGCGATGGGCCTGACGACCAACTGGTCGTCACCCGTGACGTGGGTGATCTGGTTGCCGCTGCTCGTCTTTGAACTGGCCTTTGCCGCCGTCGCGCTGGCGAACCGCCTGCGGCTGCCGGCCAGTGCGAATGACAGGCCGACGCAGAATGAGGCCTACAGCGGATGACGCGGGTCGGCCCGCGCCAGGCCAGGTGGCGGTCGGCGGGGCGCGACTCCGGGTGTGGCGCTCATTCGCGGACGTTGTGACCACACGCCAGCAATCTGGGTGGCCCAGCAGGCCGTTGCGTAGGTCATCAGTGCGCATTACCATGTAGTCACTTGTGACTACATGAGTGAACCATGCGAACGATTGGTGTGCGTGAACTGAAAGCGCAGTTGAGTCGCACCCTGCGGGATGTGCAGCGGGGAGAGCACTACCTGGTGACAGATCGGGGTCGCGTGGTTGCCGAGCTGCGCACGCCGGGAGGCGCTGCGGCGCCAGTACTCAACGAGACCGAGCGTGCACGGCTCCAAATGGCCGCGGACGGCGAACTCCGTTTGGCGGAAAAGCCACGAACGCCGACTCGGCGGTCCGGGGTCAAGTTGCCGGATGGCACCGCTGCCGAAATGCTCGACTGGCAGCGAGGTGATCGATGATTGTGTACGCCGAGTCGAGCGCGGTACTGGCGTGGATTTTTCAGGAACCGCGCGCCGACGCAGTCAACGAAGTGTTCGAGCGGGCGACGCTGGTGCTCTCCTCCACGCTGACCACGATCGAATGCACTCGTGGCCTGCGCCGGGCGGAGGCGGCCGGCCGAGTGACGGCGCGGGAGGCGGAAGCACTGCTGGCCGAGTTCCGGTCGCTGGCCGAGGGCTGGGACACCGTGGAAATCAGCGAGCGGGTCGTGCTCGTTGCGTCAGCGCCGTTTCCGGTGGAGCCGGTGCGTTCGCTCGATGCGATTCATCTCGCGAGCGCGAGGGTTGCCGGCGACCGGCTTGGCGATGTCGCGGTGCTCTCGTTCGACGAGCGGGTGCGCGCGAACGCCGTTGCTCTTGGGCTTGGCGTGTTGCCACCGAAGGTGTGTTAATGGGCGCGTACTCTGATGCTCACCCAGGATGGCTTAGGGTACGGGCATTTGTGCATCGGCATCAACGAACCCGGTCGGCAGCCGTGAGCGGAACGTCCGACTCTGGCACAAACGTGGCGTCAGTGAGCGCTGCCGGAGACGTGCTGCTGGTTGGCGCGCGGCTCGCGATTGCGAAAACAACGCGCCCGAATCCGGCGCCAAGTAACGCGCTGAATGCGGTGAGCGTGGCGTACAGCGGAATCGCGGCAAATCCGCCCCTCGTCAGTACGACCGGCGTGTAGATGAGCAGCGGAAAGGCAGCTCCTGCTGCTGCTCCCCAAAGCATGAACCGTCGTGAGGACAACTGCTCAAAACGAAGACGGCGCGCCGCTGCCCAGAGGACAATCCCGAAAGCCAGCCCGCACGCGGCACCCCAGAGCGCGCCCGCTCCGAGGAACATGCCGAGCAATGTTGTCGCGCGCTCCCAGCGTGCAGCGGGGATGGTCCAGGGCTGATAACGCACAGTGAACATCGCCGCGCCGACCAGCGCTCCGGCCGCACCCCACGTTATTGCCGTGCCGAGAAGGCCACGCAGGCGCCGCCATGACTGATTCAGAAGTACCTCCGGCGTTCTTGTGTCCGTGGGGTAAAAAAAAGGGGATGATGCCGCCCGGGATTCGAACCCGGATCAGGGTCCGGCGACCTTTGGAAGTTGCAGGAATCGAACCTGCCTCGCCGGCCTCCCCGATGGAGCCAACCACGGCAAGGAGAAAGCTATGGAATGCCGCCCCTCACGCTCGTTCAGGCGTGATTGCTACTGCACCATCTGACCAGTTTCTGCGTTACCGCTTACCCGCTGTGTCAACGTACTGCGTCGGCGCTGGAATGCGCCGCTGACTGCTCGAGCCCACGCTGGCGTGGCCAGAGCCGTGGTACACAACTAGCGGAGCCTCCGACCAAGTCGGGGCGCTTCAGTGCGTGAGTCGGTTCCGCCTGCTGAGCGGCCACTCCTTAAAGAGCTGCTTGAGGGCGCTGGCCTGCGGCCACGGCCAGGCACGACGCACTCGCGATCTGGGAACGTGCTGCCGACGGGGTCGATGTGTTGGAGTTGCTGCCACCACGGACTGGCCAGAATGTGGGGCAGGAGACCAAGAGTATCGAACATCAGGAAGGAGTTGGCGCCACCGTGCTCACCGATCTTGAACTGGCGATTCGGTTCGTCGCTGAACTGCGGATTCCGATCGGAGACCGACAAGTTCGGGTTCGTGTGCCGACTCTTGGGGCCTATCTGGCAACGAAAGCAATGACGTTCGCGGCGAGGATCCCGTTGCAAGGCGTGGACGGCAAGTTGCAGAAGCGCGGCAAGGACCTTGTCTACATCCACGATGTCATGCTGGCCGGAGAGGAACTCCGCGCGGAAATCGGGAGAGATCTTGCCGCCATTGCGGAGGCTGGCCAGCCGTACCCCGAGAGTCTTCGGAAGGCTCGCAACCATCTCAGCTTGTTGCGCGGCAGCTCACCGCACCCAGCCCTCAGCGATGCCGTTGCGCTGATAGTGGAGAGAGATGTTGTGTCTCCGGAATTCGCGCGAGCTGCGATCCGCGGCGCAGCGGAAGATCTGATCGAAATGCTGGACGAAGCGTCAGGGCCGTGAGATCGTAACGCTCTCCGGTGAGCTCTACCGCCTCGCATACACGCTCGTCTTCCCCGCCTTGGTCCACGCGGTGACTTCGTAGGGCTGCTTCTGGTTGCCCTGTTCCATTCCAGGCGAACCGACGACCATCCCGGCCACTGCGAGCCCGACAATCGCCGGCTTCTCCTTGAGCATCTTGTGCACGAGATCCGCCGGCACGTGGCCTTCCACCACATACGAACCGACGAGCACGGTGTGGCAGCTCTCGAGCTCCCCGGGCACGCCGGCGTCCTTCTTCACCTGCGTGAGATCCTGCATGTCCACGACCTTGGGCGCGAAGCCGTTCTTCTGCGCGTGGGTCACCCACTCCTTGCAGCAGCCGCAGGAGGGGGACTTGTAGACGGTCATTGGAATGGGAGCGGCCTTTGCGGCTCCGGCCTGCGTGGCAAACCCGCTGCGCGATACGAGCGCGATGCCTGCGGTGGCCAGCGCAAACGAGCCCAGAAATTCACGTCGCTTCATCTAATAGTCCCTCGAACCGTTACGGTGTCGCCGTGCGGGACAGCCCCGCCAGCGTCGCCACAATCAACAGCGCCCACTGTGGGCCTTTGTACCCTACCGGGCCATCGTCGTACCACTCGCCCGCTGCATGAGAGTTACCGCCGCGGCCGCCGCCGTCAATCGTGATGGCCGGAATCCCCAGACTCATCGGCAGGTTGCTGTCGGTGCTCGTGGCAGCTGTCTCCGACTCCAGCCCGACCACCCGCGCCGCATCGAGCGCCGTGCGCACAATGGGCGTGCTGTCCGTCTGTACCACACGCCCCACCGGACGAATACCAATCGTGTCGTACTTCACCGTGATCTTGCCCGGCACACCCGGCCAGCGCGCGTTCTCCTCGGCCACACCCTTCGCAATCGCGGCCTGCAACATCTGATCGATCTTGTCGAGGTTGTCCAGCGACTCCGATCGCATGTCTACTTCCATCGCCGCATAGGGTGAACTCGTGTTCACCGACGTGCCGCCCTTCACCACGCCCACGTTATACGTGGTATTGAGCCCGGCCGGCGGAACAATC